>JBDGVS010000013.1:0-42892 GCA_039585535.1 Gemmatimonadota bacterium
TCCCGGCTGGTGGTCGGCACCGATCACGTGCCCCTCGGGGTCTACACCCGCGCCATGCTCGACCGCGCGGACGTGAGGCTCGGAAGAGGCTTTGCCGATCGGGTTCGTGCTCGCGTGGTTTCGAAAGAGACCAATGCTCGACTGGTCCGGGCGAAGGTCGAGCTCGGGGAAGCCGACGCGGCCATCGTGTACCAGACCGACGCGATGGCTTCCGATCGCGTGCTCCTGATCGAGATCCCCGAAGACGTGAACGTCCGCACACCCTACGTGACGGCAGTGCTTACAGAAGCTGCCGGGGGAGCCGCGAGCCCCTCCGCCGCCGACTTCGTTGCGTTCACCCGATCCGAAGAGGGGCGCGCGATTCTCGTCCGGTACGGCTTCGACGTAGAGGGCGCATGAGGAACACGCCGCTCCGAGCACCAGCTCGCCCCGCGGGCGCGCTTCTCGCTGGGATCCTCGTGCTTCTGCTCACGGTGCCCCTCGTCGGCCTCGCCGTTTCGGCCTCGCCGGCGGAGCTCCTCACAGGCGCTGCAAGCCCTCTGTTCGCTCCGGCCCTCTGGTTGAGCCTCCGCACCACTCTCATGAGTCTCGGGGTGATCGTCGTAACCGGAACGCCACTCGCGTGGTGGCTCGCCACCTCGACTCGCCCCTCCGCCCGGGTCATCGAAGTGCTCGTCGATCTGCCGATCGTGATTCCCCCGGCTGTAGTCGGAGTAGCACTCCTGCAGACCTTCGGACGCCAGGGCCTACTAGGCGCGGGGCTGTCAGGCGTCGGGATCGGGATCCCCTTCACCGAACGCGCCGTGCTCCTGGCTCAGATCGTGGTTTCGGCGCCCTTCTACGTGCAGGCCGCAGCGAACGCCTTTCGGCGGGTCGACATCGACGTCCTGATCGTCGCTCGCACACTCGGAGCCTCACCCAACGCCGCCTTCTTCCGCGTGGCGGTGCCCATAGCACTGCCGGGCCTCGTAGTCGGCATGTCGCTCGCCTGGGCCCGTGCGCTCGGTGAGTTCGGGGCCACCCTCTTGTTCGCAGGCAACCTGTCGGGTCGTACTCAGACCATGCCGCTCGCCATTCTCACCGCCCTCGAGTCGGACGTGCAACTCGCGGTCGTCTTTTCCCTGGTCCTGGCCGCGATGGGCGGCCTCGTACTGGTTGGTCTTCGCCTCGCGCCTTCGGCGTGGGCGTCGTTTGCCGGTGGACGGATATCTCGGCCATGACCAACTGGCGTGTCCGAATCACGAGCAGTGCAGGTGCGCTCAACCTCGAAATCGACATCGATGGGAGCGGGGAGCCCCTGGCCATCGTGGGTCCGAACGGGAGCGGAAAGACTACGCTCCTCCGAGTCATCGCAGGCGCACACGGCCCAGCAGAGGGCAGGATCGAGATCGGCGACGCGACGTTCCTGGACTCCTCGGCAGGGATCAACCTCGCCGCGGAAGACCGCGGCGTCGGATACGTGCCGCAGGGCTACGGACTTTTCCCGCATCTCAGCGTAGTCGAGAACGTGGCCTTCGGTCTGTCGACCGGATCGAGGAAGGCATCGATCGAGAAGCGCCGCAGCCGCGCGCTCGCGGCGCTCGAGGAGCTGGAGTGCACGCACCTCGCAGACCGGACGACGGTGCGCCTCTCGGGTGGCGAAGCCCAACGGGTCGCGCTGGCCCGCGCCCTCGTCATCGAACCGCGGATCCTCCTGCTCGACGAACCCGTAGCCGCGCTCGACGCCACAGCGCGTCGATCGGTACGCGCCTTCCTGAGCCGACGACTCCGGGCACTCGGACGTCCGTCGATCGTGGTGACACACGACGTGCGAGACGTCGTGGCACTCAACACCGAGGTGTGCGTCCTGGAAGCAGGAGTCGTGAGTCAGCGAGGCACGGTGGAAGAGCTACGTGCCTCCCCGGCGACGGCTTTCGTCGCCGAGTTCGTCGGGCTCGACTGACGTCGTGACGTCAGTTCTGGACGCGCTTCCCAGTGAACGGCATCGCCATGCCCATCTCGTCCACATAGGTCTCGCCGACCATTTCGTCGCCGTCGACATCTGCCTCAACCTCGGCGGTGAACCACTGTCCCTGCATGCTGACGTGCAGGAGGAAGGAAAGGATCTTGTCCTCGTACAGTCCTTCGTCGATCTCGACCGCGTCGATCTCAGGTATGGCTGACAGGTCCGCGGTACCCGTCACGGTCGTTCCGTCCTGCTGGAGTTCATAGATCATCTCCATCGAACCCATTTCGGGGGACGTCGAGGTGATGAGCCACTTGCCGGTGACGCTGTCCTGCGCGGCAGCCGGAATCGCGGCGAGCACCAGGAGGGCGAGGGCCAGAGCAAAGGAACGAGCGTTGTGGAGTTTCATGTTTGCCAGCTTGTTGGAGGTCTCGCGAGGCCGCGGGGACTGAGAATCAGACTATCCCGTGCGTCTGGCTTCAACAACCACTCCGAACGCGAAGTTCCGCGCTCTGACTTCCGCGGTAGTCAGTCGAGCCGCTGAGCGATCCATATCGTGCGATAGACAGCCGTCCCCGTTGCTCCTACGGCAACCAGCCCGATCAGGCCAAGGAGCAAAGTACCTGGGGCCCATCCGAGCTGGGCGCAGACGGCCGCATCCAGGATGCCACCGAATCCGACGGCAAGGAGCCGTTCAGCCCGTTGCATGACCCCGACCTTGGCAACCACCCCGAGGCTCTCGCCTCGAGCCCGGGCATAGCTGACCAGGAGTGATCCCCCGAGCGCGAGCGCGACCAGCGCGACAGCAGCAGCAGATTCGCGGTACAGGACCACCAACCCCACGAATGCCCCGACCTCTGCGAATCGATCGAGGGTCGAGTCGAGGAACGCTCCGGTCTGATTCGCTTTGCCCTGCGCTCTCGCGATACGGCCGTCGAGTACATCGGCCACGCCGCCCAGGAGCACAAACCACCCGCCGAGATTGGTAGCACCCGTCGCGAAGAAGTATCCGGCGGTACCGCCGAAAACGACGCCCAGGACGTTGAAGATCGTGGGCGACAGACCGAGTGCGAGCACGGGTCGCTCGATCGGCCAGATGAACCAGTAGAACCAGCTACGTGCAAAGCCCCCGAGTACGAATCCGCCGCGATCCGCGATTTCGTTCGGATCATGACGCGTCCGAGCCACAACCGCATACGCGGGCATCGTGAGCAGCGCGAAGCCGAGCACGCCCAGCAGAAAGGCCATGTCTGGTCTCACGATCGAATCTCTCGACGGGGGCGGGTGAGGAGCACGTAGATGGCGCGTGGCCAGAGGAAGATAAGAGGAAGCTTCCGCTCGAGTGTGGTGAGTCGGATGGTGCGCCCCGTGTGTCGCTCCACCTTTCGCACTACATACGGCAGCCAATTCGCAAAGGTCATCATATGTTTGAGCCACCGCGACGTACTGCGCACCTTCGAGCGGCGAAAATGTCGACGCCAGCGGCGCGCGATGCGTGGCGTCACGTCCTCCGAAAGTCGGTAGCGACCACCGCTCTCGATCATGCTCCCGTCCACCACCGCCTTTCGCAGGGCAGGATCGAGCACCTCTACGAAGTGGGCAGCTTGCGCCTCGAACATGGCCTCGGCCCGCCCACGTGATTCGGGTCGCAGTTCCCCCTGGTAACACACCTCCATGATCCGGAGACCCAGACCGGCGGCATCCACCGGTTCGACCAGGTACGGTGCCAGCCAGTCGAGGACCCGCATGTGCGCGCCCGAAATCTGCTCGCGCACCCACGCCGTTTCCGACGGGTCGGCGGTCCATACTTCGCCCACCCTCTGGAGCATGCGTCCCAGAATGAAATGATCCGCCGGTCTGGGGCCGAGCGCCCGCGCGAAGTCCGCCTTGGTCACGATCAGACACTTGGCCAACCCGTTCTGCCCGTCTTCGGGGGTGTACGCGATGACGTTGGGGGCGAGCACGCGGGACAGCGTCGTCATCAACGCCACCGGCCGATCGAGTTCACCGGCCCGGGACAACCGTTCGTAGAACGATCGGTACTCATCGATGACGACCACGAAGTCAAGCGCGCTGTGGCGATCGGGCTGAGTCTTGTGGAGGCGCGAACCATAAAGAAGAACGGCCCGCACCGAATCCCCAGTATCGCCAACCAGGCGCTCGGCCAGCTCCCGGGCTTCGGGCCACTCCGATCCAGTCGTCATTCTTCGCCTGACAACACGGGCGAAGGTGACTCGGGTTCACTCGGGCCCTCACTTCTGAGATCGGCGAGACCATCGACGATCCGACCTCGAATCTCTTTGATGAAGGGCTGGATGTCGGCCGCGGGGTCCGTCCATTCGGCGGTACCGAGATATCTGATCTGCCCTCTGATGTGCGCCATGCCGCGCACGAAGTGCTCCATCTTGGCCGTCTGCCAGTATCCATCGACCACGAAGAGGTGAACCGTCCACGGGCGTTGCCCGAGAAGGGACTGGAGACCCCGCGTCTTGAAGCGACCCACGCTTCCGTCCTTGGTACGCGTCCCCTCTGGGAAGATGGCAATCGGGACGTCGGACGTAGCCGCCGCGTCGGCGAGTGTGGAAAGGCTCTCTTCGACCTTCTGCGATTTTGCCCGGGGGTCCACCACCGGGTATTGATAGAGCCTTACCATATGCGAGATTAGCGGGATAAACCGGTGATATCTCGCCCTGGTCACGATCCGGGGATAACCACCCTTCACCGTACCGACTGCCAGTGGAATATCGATGACCGACTGGTGATTCATGACGATCAGCGTGCCGGGCCCCGAGGGTACAACGCGGTCCGGCATCGGAATGGAGGCGCCGCCGATGCGAACGAGGCACCACACCACGAAAGCGCGCATCCGATTGATCCACCAACCCATCAGTGGAATACGACGGACTGGGCCCAACCGGGACCAGCCCCAGACGACCGTCCTCTGAAAGAGATCAAAGAAGGGAAAGCTGAGGCCCATCGTGCCAAGGGCCAGGTAGCCCCGAATCTTCAAAGCGTGGTCCTCCGAACGAACAAAGACGGGCAGTGACATACGACACAGTACGGGACTGAAGACGCTAACGTGACCCGTCAACTATTACCAAGACGAATCTGATATGAGCGACTCCGAAAACACGTACTACGGCTTCGACCTCTGCGTCGGCGGCTACTTCGAGATGCCGACCGCAGACGCGCGGAAGCTACTCCCTGCTCACCTTGAGCCAATGGAGGTGCAGCACGATCGAAGCATCCTCGCGATCACTGCCTTCCACTTCAACGAGAGCATGGTCGGAGAGTACGACGAAATCGTGTTGGCCGTTGTAGTTCCGCCCATCGTCGAACCCGGGAAGCCGCTGCCAAAGGCCGCATTCTTTCCGTTCATGGTGGGTACGTCTACACCTGAGTCCCGCGAGCACGCCATCGCCAGGTGGCGTCTTCCGCACTACATGAAAGACATCGGGGTCGACTTCGCCGAGGGCGACGGCCAGATGACGGTGACGGTTTCGGACGATGGTGCCCCGGTCCTGGAGATGATCGTGACGGACCACGAACGCGGGACCGCCGCCAACAGCTACATGTGCTTCACGGTCGATCCGGAGGACCGGTTCAAGGTCAACATCCTCATGGAGGCGGAGCACGCGGAGCACGAGGAGGAGACGGGAGCCCTCACGCTCTACGAGCACCCCATGAACGAAGGCCTCACGATCGACGAGGTGAACTCGTATCCGTTCCGCGAGGAATGGTATGGGAAGGGACTCCAGACGTTCGACCCCATGGTGAACTTCTGACCGCGAAGCGCCACTTCGTCATTTTCAACCCGGCCTCAGGCCGGGGGCGGGGAGCCGCGCGCATCCCCGCGTACAGGGCACTCCTCAACGAGTCGCTCGACAACGTCACCTTCGCAGAAACATCTCGCCCCGGCGAAGAGCGGGAGTTGGCAGAAGGCGCGCTGGACGGCGACGTCGATGTTGTAATCGCTGTAGGGGGTGACGGGACGTGGAGCAACGTCGCGGACCGACTGCTCGCCAGCGGGCGCGACGACGTGGTCCTCGGAATCCTCCCGAGCGGCACAGGAAACGACTTCGGTCGCAACTTCGGGTATGATCCGCGGAATCCGGCCGAGGCGGTCCGCGTGATTGCGGAAGGACACACGCGCCTGATCGACGTAGGGCGAGTCGTTACGGACAGCGCGTCGGAGCACGATCCGGAGCGTTGGGAGTCACGACATTTTCTGAATCTGATCGGCTTCGGCTTCGACATCGCGGTCATCGACGCGGCGGCTGGAGCGCGTTTCCTGCGCGGAGAGCTGTTGTACAAGCTCACAGCCCTTCAGCAGCTCTTCCGTTTTCCAGGGATCAGCGCGGCTGTAGCGGCCAGTAGCGGGCAGGAGCGCGAGTTGCATCAGCTGATGCTCACGGTTTCCAACGGACGCTACTTCGGGGGTGGCTTCCCCATTGCTCCGGACGCAACCGTGGACGACGGAAAGTTGCACGCCTGCATGATCGGGGATGCCTCGCCGCTCACACGGCTCAAACTCTTCAATCTCGCGGAGCGAGGGCGACATGTGACGTCGGATCGCGTCGAGATTCTGGACGACGCATCGTTCCGGTTGAGCTTCGCGGAGCCTGTGCGGTTCGAGATGGATGGGGATGTACGTAAGTCTGCAGGCAACGAGATCGAGGTCCGGTGTATGCCTGCGGCGCTTCGGGTAACCGCACCCCTGGTTTAGGCCCGGACCGACAAGAAAAGGGTTGGCGGTCGGGAATGGTGGCACATACTTTGCGGTACAAAGTTGTGCTACAGAACAATCCCTGAACCCTATCGCCATGTCTTCTCCCGTCCGGGAGCTACACCCACGAGAGGACCCACCCGTCGCTCTGCACGATCGCGCGATGGACAACCTTCGCTACATCCGCGAAACGATGGAGCGTTCGGCGTCCTTCACGCACGTGTCGGGGATCGGGGGCGTGGGCATGGGGCTCGTCGCCTTCGCAGCGGCAGGCCTCGCCACGACTGCTTCGACTCCGGCAGAATGGGTCAGCATCTGGCTGGTCGCGGCCGGCGTCTCGCTTGGGATCGCGGTCCTGTTCATGGCTCGGAAGTCTCGAGCGGACGGCAGCACCCTTCTCACCGGCCCCGGACGGAAGTTCGCCTGGAGTGTGACCCCCCCGCTGGTCGCGGGTGGAATCCTGACCGTCGTGCTGGTCCGTATCGGATCGATCGATCTGCTCCCCGGGATGTGGCTCCTCCTCTACGGGACCGGGATCGTGACAGGGGGTTCCCACTCGGTGCGCCCCATCCCCATCATGGGCGGGATCTTCATGCTGGTCGGTGTCGGAGCGCTACTGGCCCCGTCAGGGTGGGACGCCCCGTGGGGTAACCTGTGGATGGCCGGCGGCTTCGGAGCTCTGCACGTCATCTTCGGAGCGATCATCTGGAGGAAGCACGGTGGCTAAGCAGTCCGCACTGCGCCGTGAAGGCGCGCACAACCCGGCGCTCGAAACCGTCGAGGGCAGACAGGCGGAGGCGGGTGCGCTCGACCTCGATCGACTCATTCACGAAAGGGTGCGTCTCGGGATCGTCAGCTCACTGGCGGTGAACGGCTCCCTGTCGTTCACCGACCTCCGCGACTTGCTGGGAATCACAGACGGGAATCTGAGCGCTCACGCCCGCAAGCTCGAAGACGCCGGCTACGTCGTGTGTACCAAGTCGCACGAGGGTCGGGCCCCCAAGACCGAATACCAGCTCACAACGATGGGTCGATCCGAACTCGAGCAGTACCTCAGCCATATGGAAGCCATCATTCAGGCGACTCGTACCCAGGACGAGGGCTGAAGCCATGACACATGTTGCGATCATCATGGACGGCAACGGTCGGTGGGCGAAGTCCCTGGGCCGAGCGAGGGAGTTTGGACACCGCCGGGGTGCGGAGTCCGTGCGAAAGGTTGTGGAGGCCGCACCTGATCTGGGCGTCGGCACGCTGACTCTGTACGCCTTTTCCTCGGACAACTGGGGTCGGCCCGCGGCCGAGGTGTCCGTTCTGATGAAGCTCTTTGCCCGGTACCTCCGGTCCGAGACGGCCGAACTCAAAGATCAGGGTGTACGTCTCCAGGTTGTGGGTCGTCGAGACCGCCTGGCACCGGCGCTGGTCCGTGCGATGGAGGAGGCGGAGCGGGCGACCGCCGGAGGGCGTCGGATGCTCCTGCGCCTGGCTGTGGACTACTCCTCGCGTGACCTGCTCCTCGAGGCGGTGCGACGTGCGTCGAAGGCGCCCGACCTCGAACGCCATGACATCGCCACACTTCTCGGCCAGGTCATGCACGGCGGAGGCCCGGCTCCCGACGTCGATTTGCTGATTCGCACCGGGGGTGAGAAACGCCTCAGCGACTTCCTGCTGTGGGAGTGCGCATATGCTGAACTGTTCTTCACGCCGGTCATGTGGCCCGAGTTCGATGGAGAGCAGCTGGCCGCGGCACTCCACGAGTTTCGCGAGCGAGATCGTCGATTCGGGAAGGTAGCCGTAGCCTCCTGAGCCGACGGGTCTGCAGGCGCGTCAGGGGCTGACAGCCCTCACGCCTGCGACACTCTCCCGCTCCAGATCCAGAAGGCGCTGTTTTCGCCAAAGGCCGCCACCGTATCCGGCCAGGCGGCCGTCGGCACCGATCACACGGTGGCAGGGAATGACGATCGCGAGTGCGTTTGCCCCATTCGCGGTGCCGACCGCTCGCACGGCGTTGGGTCTCCCCACCGCCGTCGCGATGTCGGCATAAGAACGCGTCTCTCCGGTAGGAATCGCGAGGAGCTCCCCCCAGACCGCTCGTTGGAAGTCACTTCCGCTCATCGCGATGGGGACCGTGAAGCGCTCCAGTTGCCCCTGGAAGTACTCCTCGACCTCCCGCTCGGTTTGGGCGATGACCTCGTTTCGACCAGGCGTGAAAACCACACCCATGCGCCTGCGAATCCGTTCGACCTGTCGCGGGAGCATCCGGCGGTCCACGAATTCGAGCAGACACAACGCGTCGTCCGTGGCGGCGATCAACATCGGCCCCAGTGGCGTAACGACACGATCCACGTGCGCGAGGGCGGCCCCCTCCAGATTCGTCGGCGGCTCACCGAAGTACCGCCGAAAAGCTTCCTGAAAGCCTGACAACGACTCGTAGCCCACTTCGTATGCGGTGCGGCCGACGGAGCTCCCCTCGTTCACACGGCCGAGCGCCGCACCGAGCCTCCGTGCGCGGCTATACGACTGGAACGTCATTCCGTGGTGCTTCTGAAACCAGCGGCGCACGCGTTCCGGGCTGAGACCACGGCCGCGGATGTCTGCATCGGTCCAGCGACGAGTCGGGTCGGCCTCCAGATCGTCGAGCAAGGGCCGCAGCCACCCGGGAGGCGTACCTGCCGGCTCCAGGGGTCGGCATCGACGACACGGCCGGTAGCCGGCCAGCAGGGCGTCCTGAGTGGACGAGAAGAAGGAGACGTTCTCCGGCCGCGGTTTTCTGGCCGGACAAGTCGGACGACAGAAAATGCCCGTCGTGTGGACACCGGTGACGAAAATGCCGTCGAACGATGCGTCGCGCGCCATGAAGGCTTCGAGCATGACCGGAGCGGCTGGAAGAGTTTGTGTATTCATGCTCGCAAGCTGACCACCTGAGACTTTTCTCTCTACCGAAATTCGTGCATTGAATTTCTACGGGGAGGCCTACGTCATTCGACGTATGCCCGATGAACCCCCGGGGCACGAAGATTACATAGCGCGGTTCGGCACACGCCGCGTCCCACCCGACCGCTCTACGTCACGTGGCCACCAAGATAGAGTACGCGTACGTTGCGCAGTCTCGGATCGGAGGAGAACAAGATGACGGAAACCGTCGGCAGAGGGCATTCTGATCGCCACAGGGCTGATCTCCCGACCCTTCTTCCCCTGGTCGGCCGCGCTACGGAACTCGCGCGCCTCGAGACTCTCATGGAGGGAGGCCAGACGGGTACGCGCGTCGTCTTCGTGAGGGGCGAGGGCGGTGTCGGAAAGACCCGACTCGTGGCCGAATTCGCAGACCGTGCAGAGCGTCGATCCTGGACGGTCGTCCGAGGCCGCGCCTATCCCGTCGGGGCCGGCGTGCCCTATGCGATGTTCGCGGACGCGTGGGTTCCGGCTCTCGATTCCATGCAGCCCAGCGCACTCACGGTGCTTACTCGAGGGGGAGAGGCCGAACTTCGCTACCTCTTCCCAGCCCTCGGCGACCCCGCCCAGGCACTCGAGCGGTCCCCCTCTGGTGAACCCGACGAATTCCGTACGCGTCTCATGTGGAACTTCGCCGAATTCTTGAAGCGATACGCCAACCGCACCCCACTTCTCTGCGTCCTCGAGGACCTCCAGTGGGCAGACGAGTCCTCTCTCGAACTCCTGCACTTCGTCGCCCGACAGGTTGCGGGAGCTCCGGTCCTGTTCGTGTGCACGTACAACGACCGGGAGCGTGACGCCTGTCGCGCACTCGTGAAGACGGAACGCTCCCTCGAGGCCATCGGATCGGCGGAGGTCCTCCACCTGCAGGCCCTGACGCGCGATCAGGTAGGGGAGCTGGTCTCCCGGAATTTCGCAGTAGATAGCGACGTTGTTCGCGATTTCGCAGGGATTCTCTACGGGTGGACGCGTGGCAACGCCTTCTTCGTAGAGGCGATTCTCCGGACAATGATCTCCTCCGGTCGGCTCCGTCAGGAGAGCAGCGCCTGGATCGGGTGGGACGCCAAGGAGTTCGGCATGCCGGACTCCGTCCGAGACGCCATCGTGACACGAGTCGCAGACCTGGACGACGACGCGCGCACCGTACTCGAGATGGCCGCTGTCGTGGGCCGACGGGTGAGCTTCGGCGTGCTCGAATCCGTGACGAGCCAGGACCAGGAGACCGTGGTCAGTGCGGTGGATTCTCTCTGCGGCGCCGGACTCCTCGAGGAACGGTCCGTGGGGCAGGACATCGTCTACGACTTCCGGCATCCTCTCGTTCGCCAGACGCTCTACGACGAATTGGGGCTACAGCGTGCGAGGATGGCGCACGGCGTCGTGGCAGAGGCGATGGAGTCGTACTACGGAGCAGAGGCTCATGAGCACGCCGATCAGCTTGCCTACCACTACTCCCGCGCAGAAGGCCATGAGCTTCGCTCCAAGGCCGTGCAGTACCTGGCATCGGCTGGTACACGGGCGCTGGGGCGCAGAGCGGACCAGGAAGCCATCGGCTATCTCGAGGCTGCGCTCGAGCGCAGCACTTCTGACGACGCGACGCGCGCTCTGATTCCGGCTCTGGCCCAGGCGCACACCCATGTGGGTGGCTTCGATTCCGCGGCGCGACTCTGGGAACGTGCGTTGGCCCAACTCGAGGATGACGATCCCGAGCGCGCCTCGGTCCTTCGTGCACTCGGGATGACCAACGTTTGGCGCGGACGGCACTTCGTTGCTGCAGAGTATTTCGATGCTGGACTGGCCGTGGCTCACTCTGCGGGAGATCGACCGGCCGCCGTCCGGCTTCTCGTGGCCAAGGCGCACAGCCTGCACGAGATCGGCGACGGCATCGGGGCCCTCGCCGTTCTCGACACGGCACTGCCACTGGCGCAAGCGATCGGCCACCCGAGTTTGCTCGCTCGGGTGCATCGTGCGCTAGCCCTGCTCTACGTGTGGCTCGGACCACCCGAAAAGGCAACGGAGCATGGCGAGCTCGCCATCGCGATTGCCGACGAGATCGGAGATCTCAGTATCGGGTTCTGGGCGCGATGGGGCATGGCGGTTCTAGCCGGCATGCGAGGGGATATCGAGCGCATGATGAGCACGCTGGAGGACATCAGCGCGATGGCTGATGAAGTCCGCTCACCGGTCCTTCGCCTCTGGACCGCAGACATGATGGTGGAACACTGCTACGCCACGGGAGAGTGGGACGCAGGAATCGCTCGCGGCGAGCAGGCGATCGCCCTCGCGCGATCTCTCAATCAACGGACGCTTCTCCCTCGCCTCCTCGTGTGGACGTCACAGTTCCACGTAGCGCGCGGGGAGCTCGAGAGGGCGGAATCGCTCGTTCGGGAAGCCGTCGACATGTCAGGACTCGAGACCGATGGCGCTGTGATCGACATCCACCAGGTCGTGCCCACCTATATCGGTCTGGCACAGTACCAGTTGCACCTGGGTGAGTATGAGCGGGCGATCGAAGCCGCCGAGAAGGGCCTCGATATCGCTGAGGGGACCGGGTATACGCTGTGGGCGATGCACCGCTTGCTTCCTGTTCTGGCCGAGGCGTGCCTTTGGTCGGGGCGCCTGGATCGTGCCGAGGAGGTAGGTATCAGAATCCGCGAGCACGCAGAGCGTATCGACCACAGGATCGGTCGGGCGTGGGCCGATGCATGCGATGCACTGATCCAATGGAAGCGCGGTGACCCGGAAGGTTCGGTCGAGCAGATGCTGTCGGCCGCGAACGCACTCGAGGCGATCCCCTTGCTCTGGCCCGCTACGCGACTTCGGCGGCAAGTCGCCGGCCGTCTCGCTGACATGGGCCGCCGAGACGATGCTCTGGCGGAGTTGCGCAAGGTACACGCTGTGTGTGCATCTGTGCGCGCCGGACTCGAACTCGAAAAGACCCGAGCCATGTTTCGCGAACTCGGCACACGGCCCCCCTCCGTATCAACGGAAGATGGACCGCTCGGTCTGACGGAGGCTGAGCTACGAGTAGGGATGCTGGTCGCCGAGGGCATGAGCAACAAGGCCATGGCGAATGAGCTGCGCTGTGCCACCGGCACGGTCCGGACTCACCTCCAGAACATTTATCAGAAGCTCGACGTTGGCGGCGCCGGCGCGAGGCACCGGCTCGGCAATCTCGTTCGGGAGGCGGGACTCCTCGACTGAGGTTGATGAGGTCGGCCTCAGCGCGATCTTTCGAGCCATGACCGGCAACCAATCGTCTGCCCACGAAATGGCGCCACCTTCACCCGAGGGGTACCCCGTCTCCGAAACACGGATCGGTGTACGAACCTCGGAGTTGGATTCGTTCGGACACGTCAATCACGCCGTGTACCTGAGCTACTTCGAGCACGCTCGCTTCGAGGCACTGAAACGCGCTGGCTTCCCTTGGCAAACGCTCGACGAACGAGGGTGGGCAATATTCGTTGTCCGAGTCGAGGTGGACTATCTCGCTGAGACCCATCGTGAGGACCAACTGCTGCTTCGCACGTGGGCGGACTCCTTTCGGCGCACGAGCATGGTTCTCGCCCAGGATATGCTTCGAGACGACGGGTCAGGAATCGTGGTTGCTCGGGCACGTGTGACGGCCGTGTGGATAGGGCCAGACCGGAAGCCCATGAGGGTGCCGCCGGACGTACGAGAAGGACTCACCAGGGAGACAGCGTGACCGATCGCGATCGACTCAAAGAACTGCTCGTTCAGCGCAGTGTGCGCCTCGGCAACTTCACACTCGCCAGCGGGGCCAAGTCGGACTACTACATCGACGCCCGCCTCACGACGATGAGCGCGGAGGGGCAGGAGTTGGTTGGGAAAGTGGGGCTCGCCGCGATTGCCGAGAGTGACCTGAGGCCGACCCATATCGGAGGTCTTACACTCGGTGCTGACCCCATCACGTACGCGATCGCACACCGAAGTGCGCTTGATGGTACGCCGATCGACGGCTTCACCGTGCGAAAGCGAGCCAAGGATCACGGAACAGGCCAGCGCATCGAGGGGGGTCTATCCGAGACCGGACGAGCTCTGATGATCGAAGACACCATGACAACGGGCCGCAGCACGCTCGAAGCCGTGGAAGCTGTACGCACGCACGGCGCAAAGATCGTCGGCGTGCTCACGGTGGTGAATCGATCCGAAAACGCGGAAGCGTTCTTCGCAGCTCAGGGAATTCCCCTGATCTACCTGTTCACCGGGAATGAGCTCGTCGAAGCCGCCCGTAGCCTGGCCTGAACCGAAGTTGAACTCGAGGGGAGCGTTTCCTCTCGGTTCCTCAGTCGAGCAGTCGGAGTGGCATCACCAGGCACAGGTAGTCTTCCGCGTCGTCCCCTGCTGGAACGATCGTGGCTGCGCGCTCTGGAGCCTTGAACGCGAAGTTCACCTCGTCGGACGGGATGTGCTTGAGCACTTCCAGCAGGTAGTTGGCATTGAACCCGATCTCGACCTCTTCACCGTCATACCCGACCTCGATTTCGTCATGACCTTCGCCCAGATCGGGCGTGAGGACATTCAGGTGAACGCGGCCAGACTCGAACTTCAGCCGGATACGGTGGGTCTGGTCGGACGCGACCACGGCCATACGTCGCACCGCTGAGGCAAGAGCCTTCTTGTCGATCAGTGCGACCCTGTCGTTGTCTCGCGGAATAACCTGATCGTAGTTCGGATACTGGCCTTCGATCAGCCGTGTGTAGATCTCCGTGGTGTCGGCACGGAAACCAAGGTGGTTCCCGCTACGCGCGACAGAGAGCTGATCGCCGTCCTTGAAGAGTCTCTGCACCTGGGTCAGAGCGGCTGGCGGTACGATGAAGTCCGCACTCGCGGTTCCGGTCGCTTCCACCTTTACGCCCATGCGGGCGAGGCGATGGCCATTCGTCGCGACCATCTTCATCTCACCGTCCCGAAGCTCCCAGAGCACGCCTTTCAGGATGGGGCGACTCTCTTCAGTCGAAACCGCGAACGACCCGTTCAGTTTGAAGTGGCTCCTGCCGCACTTCAGTTCGATCTGATCTCCGCGAGTCGTGATCTCGACCGGCTGGTCAGCGAGCTCCCGGGTGATCTCCTGAAGCTTCTTACCCGGTGCGGTAAGGCTCCCGGTTTCCTTCACATCGGCGAGAACCTTCACGCGAACTGCGACGTCCAGATCGGTTCCGCTCATCCAGACACCGTCTTCGGTGGCCTCGAAGAGAATGTTCGATAGAACTGGGAGGGTCGTCTTCGACGGGATGCTGGCAGAAACTGCTGCGAGCCCGGTGTGAAGGTTTTGCCGGGTGATTGTGAAGTTCATCGGGGAGGCGCTCCTGGCGGCCGTGTCGGCGGATTGGGGCGGGTACCGGTCCGGTTTTCCCGAGCCTGAGATACTATCTCTCTTCTTTATTAAAAAACATAGTAGTAGTAGGGCCTGTGGATGTGTGGAAGGGACGGAGAGGCCATGTCCCATTCGTACAGGCGGTGCAACGATTTCCGGTGGTTCACGCACTCCGTGGAGTTCTGTGGAAAACTCGTCGAAAGTGAACGGGTGTGGAGTGACACTGAGTGTGGGTGTGGGGAATCAGACACTTATCCACAGGACTCCACAACTGTTTCCTCGCGCCTAGGATGGCTCGCGGAGGTCCTGCATCACCTCTCGGACACGCTCCCGGAACTCACCGTCGTACTCCATCCGTCGCTCAATTTTTCTGATCGAATAGAGGACGGTCGAATGGTCTCTTCCGCCAAAGCAGCGACCGATTTCGGTCAATGGCATCTCGAGCATCTTCCTCATCGCGTACATCGCGACGTGGCGTGCCTCGGTAACGGTTCGCGTTCGCGTCTTCGCAGCCAGCGACTCCGTGCGAACTCGCCAGGCCTTCGCAATGCTGTCCTGGATCTTCTCCAGGGACGCCATCGGGGAGCGTGGCTCCTGCTCTCGACGTCGCAGGGCGAGCACTCGCCGAGCGAAGTCAGGGGTGATCTCCTGGTTCCACACGGAAGACACTGCGAGGAGCTTGATGACGGCTCCCTCGAGTTCGCGCACTGATGATGTACACGAGTGTGCGATGCACTCGATCACGTCGCCCTCGAGCATGAGGCCCTCTTCCTCGGCCTTTCGCCGAAGGATGGCGATTCGAGTCTCGAGATCCGGCGGGCGGAAGTCGACGGTGAGGCCCCAGTCGAACCGCGAGACCAATCGCTCTTCGACGCCCTCCATCTCCCGCGGTGGCCGATCGCCGGTCAGGACGATCTGGCGATGTGAATCGTAGAGCGCATTGAACGTGTGAAAAAACTCGTCCTGTGTGCTCTCTTTGTTCCGAAGAAACTGGACATCGTCGACGAGCAGCAGGTCCATCTCACGGTAGCGGGCTCGGAACTGCGCCGTCGTACCGCGCTGGATCGCGTTGATCATCTCGTTCATGAACTGCTCGGCCGACACGTACGCGACCCGCGCGTCCGGGTTCGACTGGAGCATCCGATGCCCGATGGCGTGCATGAGGTGCGTCTTGCCCAAGCCGACGCCGCCATAGAAGACGAGCGGATTGTAGAGACGACCCGGCTTGTCCGCGGCGGCGGTAGCGGCCGCGGTGGCTAGCTGGTTGTTGGTGCCCACCACGAAGCGCTCAAACGTATACCGCTCGTTGAGTGAGGGACTCCGCGCTCCAAGAAGGGGCGATGTCGGGCGCGCCGGTGACCAGGTTGGACTTCTATCTGACGGACGCGGTTCGGGCACCTCGTCGATCTCGACGGTGGACTCGACCCGGACGGTCGGGGGCGAAAACGCGTCGGGGGACGAAGCTCCGCGGACTGCGATGCGGATCGCTCGTCCGACTACATCGCCGGCACGTGCTTCGAGCAACTCTCCGTACTTGTCCTCGAGCCACTCGGCCTTGAAACGATTGCCCGCTTCGAGGAGGAGTTCCACATCGGTGAGCGCGACAGCACGGACGCCTTCGATCCACGACGAAAAGGCGTGGTCGGGCACGTCGTCCCGGATGGAATCCTGGATACGGACCCAGACCTCGGTCGCGGTCAGTTCCAACGAGTGATCCATGTGCCGTGAGGGGCGGCGTGCGGTCCGCTGGTGACGTAGGATCGGGAGATGACCGGTGGCATCCGCGTGGGTTTCCGGGGCTCTTCTGAGGCTATTGAGGTGGCTCCCATTTTCGGGAGGGGGGTCGAAGCTACCGAGCCTTTGGGTGAATGTCAAAACACCCGAAAACGCCCGAAAACGTTGGGTCCTGAGCGATTTCCGCAAGGGTGCCGTTGACCCGTTCCAAGGCACGCGGCTATCTTCCTAAGCTCGACTCCAAACGTTGTACACCAATGAATTGGGCTGGCAGTAATGAAGCCGACATACAAGCCGCGCAATCGCAAGCGCGTAAACAAGCACGGATTCCGTGCCCGCATGAAGACCGCCGCTGGTCGCAAGACTCTCAACCGGCGCCGGAATCGCGGTCGTACGCAGCTCGTGGTCAAGATCGGCGGCAAGTAGTCGACACGATCTCGTCACGGGGCGAGGGTCTCCGGCGCGAGGCGCGCATTCGACTTGGTTCCGAGATCCGTGGACTGCTTGAGCGGGGGGAGCGAAAGAGGACGAAGAACCTGGACGTCTTCTTCACAGCTTCCCCCGTTTCGCATTCCCGGCTCGGACTCATCGTGCCTAAGCATGGCCATCGCATTGTGGATCGAAATCTCGTGAAGCGACGTCTCCGTGACATCGGAAGGAAGGTGGCGCTCCCGCATTTCGACTTGGCGGGGGTACATCTGGACGTCATTCTGCGGGCTCGACGGTCGGCGTACGGTGCGGACTTCGGAACGCTCGAGGGTGAGGTGACGACTGTGGTGGAGGGTTTGTGCTCGCGAAGCTCCTGATCGGCCTGGTCCGCTTCTACCAGGGTGCCATTTCTCCCTGGTTGCCGCCGACCTGCCGTTATACGCCGACTTGTTCGTCGTATGCGGTCGAGGCGGTGGAGCGACATGGGCCCGGGCGTGGCTCCTGGTTGGCTCTGCGGCGGATCGGTAGATGCCATCCATGGGGTGGCCGTGGCTTTGACCCGGTGCCCGGTCAGCTGAAGATCGGGGTTGAAGGCAAGAGTGAGCAGGGACGTGGTATCGAAGGAGACGCAGGCCTCGCACGTATGAACTGCGCCACGGCGCGGATCGACGGATAGAATAGATGAAGACGGAAGTGCGGTTCCTTCTCGCAGTATTCATGATGCTGGCGGTGCTCTTGGGCACGAACCGGCTCTTTCCGCCCGTTATTCCCGACGCGCAGCCGCAGCCAGGTGACAGTTCGGCTGTGTCGGTCGACCGGGGTGCCCCACGCGAGGGGGGTGCAGCGCCGACCCTGCCAACGGATCCAGCTCGGCCGAGCGCGAGCGTCGACGTTTCGGCTTCGATAGGCGAGCCCGTGGATGGGGAGCTGCCCGCTCCGACGGAAGTCCCTGTTATCGATGTTGCTGTCGAGGGGCCGCTATATCGCTTCTCCTTCACGTCCGCCGGGGCGAGGATGGTCTCCGCGGAGTTGCTGCAGTTCGAGGCGCTCAACCGCGGTGGTCTCGTACAGCTCGTCCCTGATGGGGCGGGTGCGTATCTCGGGCAGAGGCTGGTGGTTGGATCGGACACCCTGGACCTCTCGGAAGCACGCTTCCGCGCGGAGCCGGAGGGCGGCGTGCAGCTTCAGGAGGGTGGCGGGGCGGAGACGCTGCGCTTCATCTACGACGCGCCGACAGGGGCCTTCCGTTTCGAGGTAGCCTACACGTTTCATCCAGATCGTTACGAAGTCGGCGTGAGCGGGCGAGTCGATGGGATCGACCGGGCCCTTCTCGTAACCGACCTCGGCGTGGGTCTGGCCTACGCAGAGTCGGATTCGGCGCTCGAAGCCCGCGCGATGGCTTACGTCTACAATCATCAGACGGAGTCCATTCGCTCGACGCTGCTGCAGAAGGCGGATCCTGAGGTGGTCAATGGACCCCTCGTGTGGGCTGCGTTCCGCAGCAAGTTCTTCGTCATGGCGCTGCTCGCGGGTGATGGTGGCGAGGAAGAGGACGAGGAGATCGCGGCGGACCGGCTGCTTGGCGGACTACTCGTGAGCGAGAGCCCGATGGAGGACCGCGTCCGGATCGCGGTGGCGCAGACCGTGTCCGGCGGCCGTGACTACGGCTACCGACTCTTCATGGGGCCGCAGGAGTACGCACGGCTGTCCTCTCTGGGTCAGGGCATGGAGGAGGTGAACCCCTACGGGTGGCGCGTCTTCCGGCCCATCGTCCGACCGATCGTGTCCGTCATCCTCACGATCTTTGTCTACCTCCATAACACGCTAGACCTGGGGTATGGCTGGGTTCTCGTGGTCTTTGGCGTGATGATGCGCGTGGTGCTCTTCCCGCTGAATCACAAAGCGATGAAGGCACAGCTCCGCAACATGTCTGTGCAGCCGCTGGTGAAGGAGATCCAGGATCGGCACAAGGACAACCCGGAGAAGCTTCAGAAGGAGATGATGAAGCTTTATAAGGAGCACGGCTTCAATCCGGTGGCGGGTTGTCTGCCGATGCTGCTGCCGTGGCCGGTCCTGATCGCTCTCTTCTTCGTGTTCCAGAACACGATCGAGTTGCGCGGGGTGCCCTTCCTCTGGCTGCCGGACCTCTCAGCCAAGGACCCGTTCTACATCCTGCCCGTGGTTCTCGCGCTCTCGATGTTCCTCATGCAGTGGGTGAGCTTGCGCTCGCTGGAGCAGGAGAACCCGCAGATGAAGATGATGATGTACATCATGCCGCCCATGATGTTGTTCATCTTCATGAACCTGGCGAGCGGTCTGAATCTCTACTACGCAACGGCGAATATCGCGACGCTTCCGCAGCAGATATGGATTGCTCGCGAGCGAGCGAAGATGAAAGCGGGACCACCACTCAGTCTCTCGCGCGACTAACCTGCGACGAGCTGGGGCCTCGAGGCTCCGGCGGGAGGACGGCGGCATGCAGGTCGACACGATCGTATCGCTGTCGACGGCCCCAGGTCCGGGTGCGATTGCGGTGGTGCGGATGTCGGGTCCCGACGCGTCGAGGGTGCTCGCAGGGCTGACGGCCACGGCGTTGCCTGAGGAGCGCCGGGCAACGTTGATGGAGCTCAGGGACCCCGTGGATGACTCGATCATCGATCGTGCATTGGTGACCCGGTTCGTCGCTCCAGCCAGCTTCACCGGAGAAGATCTGGTGGAGATCTCGTGCCACGGGGGGTGGTTGATTCCGCCGATGGTCATCGAGGCGTGTGTGCTCCTGGGAGCGCGAGTCGCGGAGGCGGGTGAGTTCACGCGCAGAGCCTATCTCCACGGAAAGGTGGATTTGATTCAGGCTGAGGCGATCGCCGACCTGATCGAGGGGCGGAGCCGGGCGCTCCATCGGGCCGCTATTGGGCAGCTGGAGCGAGGTCTTTCTCGAAGGGTTTCCGTACTTCGAGAGCGACTCATCCAGGTTGAGGCGCTACTGGCTCACCACGTCGACTTTCCAGAGGAGGATGATGCGCCGGTATCTCTGACGAGGGTGAGCGAGGAGGCGCGTGTGCTCATTCAGGCTATGGAGGAGATGCTGGCGACTGCACCCGAGGGTGAGTTGTTGCGCGAAGGGGCGCTCGTGGTGTTCGCCGGTCGGCCGAACGCGGGGAAGTCGTCACTCTACAACGCACTGATCGGCGAGGATCGCGCGATCGTCACGGATGAGCCGGGGACGACCCGCGATGCACTGGAGGCGTCCGTACAACTCGGCGGCTTCCCGTTTCGGCTTGTGGATACCGCCGGGCTCCGGGCGTCCACCGACACGATAGAGAGGCTGGGAATCGAGGTTGCTCGACGGTACCTCTCCAGTGCGGATGTGGTTCTCTACTGCGTCGCCAGTGATGAGGGAATCTCCGATTCTGATCTCGGCTTCCTGACGGAGCCGCGCTCTGCGTCGGTGGTTCTGGTGGAGACGAAGGCTGACCTGACCGGGCCTGAATCCAGGCAGGGGGTGTCAGAAGATGCGAGAGGGCCAGAAGGAGTGGCGAATACGGTGCGCGTGTCGGTTGAGTCAGGAGTGGGGCTCGAACAGGTGCGTGAAATCTTGCCGCGGCTGGTGTACTCCGCCGTGATCGGAGCGGGCACGGATGTGCCAGTTCTTACCCGGAGGAGGCAGGCGGTAGCTCTGGGGTCGGCACGAGACGAGGTGGTGGCATTCGAGCTGGGCCTGCGCGAAGGGCTCCCGGCCGAGGTGGCCGCCACCCATCTTCGGTCGGCAGAGAGTGCACTCGAGGAGTTGGTCGGACTCGTGTCGGTAGACGATGTCCTGGACGTCGTGTTTCGAGACTTCTGCATTGGGAAGTGAGCGCACTGTGAGCAGGAGCGTGTAAGGTGAGGGTGTCTGAGATATTCCTGGTCCACGGGGATGTGCAGGGTGTGGGGTACCGCTGGTGGACGCGACGTGAGGCCGCTCGGCTCGGTCTCTCGGGTACGGTTCGAAATCTTACGGACGGAACGGTCGAGGTGATGTGTAGCGGAACGCCCGATATGCTGGAGCGCCTGGAAGAGGCCCTTTGTCGTGGACCCTCGCTGTCGAGGGTGGAACGAGTTGTACGCTCCCCCGGATCGCCAGGCTTTGAGGTCGTCGGCTTTGAGATCGTGGACTGATGCGCGCCGAATACGATGTAATTGTTGTCGGCGGTGGACATGCTGGAACTGAGGCTGCTGCTGCTGCGGCCCGGGCGGGCGTCCGGACTCTGCTGCTCACCCCGGACCTGACTCGAATCGGGCAAATGAGCTGCAATCCCGCGATAGGTGGGGTCGCGAAGGGAGTTGTGGCACGCGAGGTCGATGCGCTGGGTGGTGTGATGGGTCGCGCGACCGACGCATCACGCATCCAGTTCCGAATGCTCAATCGGTCCAAGGGTCCTGCGGTGTGGGGTCCGCGGGCGCAGTGTGACCGGGCGATGTACCCGATTGCCGTTCGGCGTGTGCTGGACGAGCTGCCGATGCTGGAGCTTTTCCAGGATATGGTTGAGGACATTCTCCTCGACGGGCGCACGGTGGCCGGTGTTCGAACGAGGGGAGGTCTCGAATTCCTCAGTTCGAGCGTCGTGGTTACGACCGGGACCTTTCTCCGCGGGAGGATCCATGTCGGGGGGGAGGCCGGCGTCGCCGCTGGACGGGCCGGAGAGGCGCCCTCGGTAGCACTGGCCGAGGCGCTGGAGGGGATCGGGGTGGAGGTGGCCCGCTTCAAGACCGGTACGCCGCCGAGGGTAGACGGTCGGACGGTGGATTATTCCCGAACCGAACGACAGGACGGTGACCCCGACCCCTATCGCTTCGCGACTTATGCGCACGAAGTCATTCCGAACCAACTCCCTTGCTGGGTCACCTATGCCGGTGATGCGCTGAAGGAAGTCGTACGAGAGAATCTGCAGAAGAGCGCGTTGTACGGCGGGGAGATTGCCGGCCGGGGACCACGATACTGTCCATCGATCGAGGACAAGATCGTTCGGTTTCCCGACGCGCCGAGGCATCAGGTTTTCCTGGAGCCTGAGGGCCTTCAGACCACCGAGTTGTATGTGAACGGGTTGTCGACGTCGCTTCCCGCCGAGACTCAGCTCGAGTTTCTCCGGACCATTCCGGGTCTGGAAGATGTGGTGATGACGAAGGTCGGTTATGCGATCGAGTACGACTACTTCCCGCCGCACCAGCTGCGGCACACGCTCGAGCTTCGGGAAGTCTCAGGACTCTTCTTCGCGGGTCAGATCAACGGGACGACCGGATACGAAGAAGCGGCCGGGCAGGGCATCGTGGCCGGGATGAATGCCGCACTTCGGGTTCGGGGGGAGGGGCCCCTCGTGCTGGAGCGTGACCAGGCGTACATCGGAGTGCTGATCGATGACCTGGTGACTCGGGGGGTGGACGAGCCGTATCGGCTCTTTACCTCCAGAGCGGAATTCCGCCTACTTCTCCGCCAGGACAACGCCCATCGCAGATTGGGTCCGATTGCCCGGGAACGCGGGATGCTCACAGCCGAACAGGATAGGGCTTTGGAGCACAGAATGGCCGAAGAGGATCGCACCCTTGTGTGGTTTGAGCGGACCTTGCTATCGCCAGCAGAGGCGGGCCCCCTCCTGGATGATGCAGGATCTTCCTCGATCAGCCAGCCGACGCGCGCCGTAGACCTTCTTCGTCGGCCGAAGGTTTCGGCGAGTGCGGTCCTCGGGGCTGCGAGGGAAGGGGCTGCGCTCGGGGCCTCCCTGGATGCAGTTGCTACGGTGGAGGTGGAGCTCAAGTACGCCGGATATGTCGCTCGCGAGCGTGAACGTGCGGGGCGGCTTCGGGAGCAGGCGGAGTTCGTGCTGCCTGATGACCTGCCCTACGACGCCTTTGTGACCGTTTCGTACGAGGCTCGGGAGAAGCTCGGGAGAATCCGCCCTGAAACCCTCGCTCAGGCGGGGCGTGTGCCGGGAGTGTCTCCGGCGGACCTGCAGAACCTGGTGCTCGAGGTTCGGCGACTCCGTAGCCCGGGAAAAGCGACGGTGGAGTAGGGGCCAGGGTGTTTCACGTGAAACAAAGCCGTCTGGGGCGCGGGGGCGGCTGCCGTTTCACGTGAAACAACTGGAAGACTCCCTCGAGCGCCTCTGCACCTCGAAGTAGAGCTGCCCTGGCTCGGTAAGGCCATCGAAGTTGAAGTCAAAGGTGGTCGGCGCCGGTCCAATCGCGAGATAATCATCGCGTTCGAACAAAAACGGCGCTGCCGCACCGGCTCCCCCGTTGGGCGTCAGTGTAACGAAGCCGTCTGACGCCGTAAGAGTGCCGATCTCCGGACGCGCCAACCCGCCGATGGTCAGGGTAGCCGTATACGTCCCGCTTCTCTGGACGTTGATGAAAAACTCTCCCGATACGTCATCGAAGAGGTCGAAGACAATGGAAGTGTCCGCGTCGCTCGTGACGGTAAAGACCTCCGCGTCCCAAGTGCCGACGAAGGGTGCCACCGAGTCGTCTACAGGTGGCGTTATCGGGTCGTCGTCGTCGCCGCAGCCACCCGCCACCACGAGCGTCACCACCAACCCCACCCATCTGTTCCGCCGTCGCCGCATGCCGCCCACTCTCCCTGGCCGTTGGTCAGCCCGTGAGGGCTAGAACCGCCTATTTCCGGGCCTTCGGCCCGGGTCTTGCGCTAAGGTCAGCGCGGGCTGCGGACGGGTCAAGACTTTCATGTTCCGGTCAGGCGCCGAGTTCAATATATTGCCCGCCCGATTCGATCTCATTGAAGGACCTGAATGTCCCACGTCATCGCGATTGCGAACCAGAAGGGCGGGGTCGGTAAAACGACGACCGCGATCAATCTCGGCGCCTCACTTGCTGTCGCGGAGAAGAAGACGCTTGTCCTCGACATCGATCCCCAGGGGAACGCCACCAGCGGGCTCGGGGTGGAGGGTCGATCGTCACGCCCGACCATATATAATGTTCTGATTGGCCAGAATGAGTTGGCTGATGCGATCGTGGAAAAGGTCCACTTTCCTCACCTGGACATCGTGCCCTCTACCCGAGATCTGGTCGGGGCAGAGATCGAGCTGGTATCAGCTTTCAGTCGTGAGACCATTCTCCGGCAGGCGCTGGCGTCCGTGCGGGACGATTACGACTACATCCTCGTCGACTGCCCCCCGTCCTTGGGGTTGCTCACGGTGAACACCCTCACCGCTGCCGATTCAGTCCTCATCCCTATCCAGTGTGAGTTTTACGCTCTGGAGGGCCTGAGCCAGCTGTTGAACACGGTTCGACTTGTGCAGCGGGGGCTCAATCCAGGCCTCGATGTAGAGGGCGTATTGCTCACCATGTACGACAAGCGGCTCAATCTCTCACGGCAGGTGAGTGAGGAGGCGCGAGAGTACTTCGGACCGAAGGTGTATCGGTCGACGATTCCGCGGAACGTCCGTCTTGCGGAGGCGCCCAGCTTCGGACAGCCGATCGTCCTGTATGATGTCCTGTCGTCCGGCGCTCAGGCATACCTGGGTCTGGCGCACGAAGTGATCGATCGGCGTACCCGGGCCGACGTGCCTCAGCCGGTTGGAGCAGAGACATGAGTCGAGATCGCCTGGGGAAGGGATTGGGTGCCCTCTTGGGCGAATACCTCGAGCCCGAGGTCGAGCCGTCCGACGTCCGGACGCTTCCGCTGACGTCTATCGTTCCCAACCCGACTGACCTGACGTCGTCGATTCGAGAAAACGGCCTCTTGCAGCCGCTAGTCGTGCGCCCCGCCCCCGGATCAGCGGATCGGTATGAGCTCGTAGCGGGAGAGCGGCGCTTCCGAGCACTTACGAAGCTGGAATGGGCCGAAGCGCCCGTCGTGGTTCGAGACGCAGACGACGAGACCCTGCTGGTGCTCGCGCTCGTCGAGAATCTCCAGCGAGAAGCGCTGAACCCTATAGAGGAGGCCGAGGGCTATCAGGCTCTCAGCGAACGATTCGGAATGAAGACCGGTCGACCGTTGCTAACCTGTTGCGGCTCTTGCAGTTACCGGTCTCTATTCGAAAGATGGTCGAAGAAGGGCAGCTTACACAGGGACATGCACGGGCATTGCTGTCCCTCGAAGACCATGTGAAGGCGGCCGAAATCGCGCGCAGGGCGGCCAAGGAGGGCTGGTCTGTCCGGGAGGTTGAGCGGAAGGCGGCGGCGGAGCGCCCCAAGCGCCCGCGACCGGCCCCGCCCAAGGCCCCCGTCGTTCTGGCGCTCGAGCAAGCGCTTCAAGAGCACCTTCAGACTCGGGTTGAGGTGAAGCAGGGTCGGGGTGGGAAGGGATCTCTCGAAATTCGCTATCACGACGCCGAAGATTTCGAACGCGTATTCGAAGTGATCACTGGCCGCCCCGTGTCTGAGGTCATCGAGTGAGCGAGGCGCCCGATGTCCGGCGCCTCACCATCATGCTCGTACCGGACGGTGGGCGGGAGACGCGCACCGTGTCCGTTTCGTACCGACTACTGCGCGGGCTCGCGGCCGTATCGGCGCTGGTTGCGGTCGCGCTCACCGTGATGGCGGGCTCCTGGTGGTACCTCGCGGCCCGTGCATCACGAGCCGGCGAATTACAGCGCGAAGTCGAAATCATGACCCGAGATCGCGCCCGCGTTCAGGCGCTGGTTCAGCGACTCGAGACCATCGAGACGCAGTATGGCGCTCTCCGAACCTTGTTCGGAAGCGCGCAGACGGAGCAGCCATCAGGTGTTTGGCTTCCGCCCGTCTCCTCACCCCGCACGGAAGCGGGGGAGCGGCCAGAGTTCGGCGCGACGCTACCCACCCTCTGGCCGCTGACCGAAAGGGGCTTCGTTACGCAGGAGCTCCACGGAGCCGGGGGTGCGAGTGACCACCCGGGTCTCGATGTGGCAGTGCCCTCCGGCACGTACATCCGGGCGTCGGGTGGGGGCAGCGTTGTCGACGTCGGGGAAGACGCGGTCTACGGGCGCTTCATCGTCATCGATCATGGTGACGGATATGCGACACTATATGGCCACGCGTCTGAGACGTTCGTGAGCCTGGGGCAGCCCGTGCGAGAGAGACAGGTTATCGCGTTGAGTGGGTCGACCGGGCGGTCGACCGGGCCTCACCTGCACTTTGAGATCCTGGTCGAGGGGTCACCTGTGGACCCCTTGTCTCTCGTCCAGCAGCCTGGCTGAGGGGCACAGGACTTGCGTTCAGGGGCGCGTAGCGCGGTGGCGCGCTAGATTCGAGATCATTCCGGCGAAGCAATGAAGCGAGGGCAAATGGCCAGGGAGCGCGAGGGTGGATCGGTAGCCCCCGAATCGGTGATTTCGATCATCGGTCCGGGCATGACGATCACAGGTGACTGCGAGACGGATGGAACGATTCGCATCGAGGGCTCGGTGGAAGGCTCCATCAAGGCCGGAAAGGCCGTCGTGATCGGTAAGCAGGGCGTCGTCACTGGAGACATTCATACCCAAGATGCGGTGATCTCCGGCCGAGTAGACGGCACTCTGGTCGCGGCGTCCCGGCTCGAACTTCAGGCTACATGCCGAATCGACGGCGAGGTTTACACCCGCAGGATGCAGCTTGAAGAGGGTGCCGTCCTGAACGGGAATGTGCATATGGGTCAAGATCTGCCGCTCGAAAAATCCGGAGGTGCGAAGGCTCGGCCGGGAACGTCGGCCCAGTCCGGCTCGAACCAGGAGCGCGCGGAAGCCCCTGCTGGCGCCTGATTTCGGGGGTTCCACCAGTCCTCCACAGCTTTTCCACATAGGATTCCGGAGGACGAATGAAACTGGAACCCCTCCTCCAGTACATTGAAAATTACCTGGGAACCGTCGAGCATCCGGACTATTCGACGGCACTGAACGGACTCCAGGTCGGCGGCCCCGACACGGTCGCAAGGATCGCTACCGCGGTAGATGCGTCTCAGGTCACGATTGATCGCGCTGCCGAACTCGGAGCCGACATGCTGCTCGTGCATCATGGGCTCTTCTGGGATGGCCTTCGCCCTGTAGTCGGCCGTCAGTTTCGGCGACTTAAGGCATTGTTGGACAACGACATCGCCCTCTATAGCTGTCACTTGCCGCTCGACAGTCACGCTGAGGTGGGCAACTGCATCCTGCTCACGCGTGCCATCGGTGTCGAGCCTCAAGGCCGTCTCGGCTCGTATAAGGGCGTGGATCTCGGCTGGTGGGGTCGGCTGCCTGAGCCCTTGGGCATCGACGACTTTGTCCGTTCCGTTTCTGGTGCCGTGGGTGGACCGGTCCAGGCGCTGCCCGGGGGACCCACCCTGATCGAGCGCGTTGGGGTTCTGACCGGGGGCGGTGGCTCGTTCGTGCGTGAGGCTGCGGAGCTCGGGCTGGATGCGTTTGTGACTGGAGAGGGCGCGCACCATACGTTTTTCGACGCAGAAGAATTTGGAATCCATGTTCTTTTCGCAGGTCACTACGCCACGGAAACATTTGGCGTCCAGGCGCTCGGCGAGCATCTCGCGGAGAGGTTTTCGCTGGAGACGGTGTTCATTGACCGTCCCACCGGCCTCTGAGCGGGACTCCGGTGACCTTCGACCCCGCTGCGTTTCTCGCCACAGCGCCTCTGGTTCCTGTTGAACTCGCTGCGGACGGCGCCGTTCGATACGTCGGGGAGCAAGGGGAGATCCTGCTCGGAGTGGCCCGAGCTGAGTGGCTCAAGCACGACTTCTGGACCAGCCATATCGTGCCGGACGACCAACGGATGGTCGTAGACGCTCGTGCTGCGGTGGTCCGGGAAGGCGTGCCGCGAACGATCGACTACCGCATCGAGCATGCCGATGGACGTGTGGTGTGGGTCTGCGAGTCGATCGGCCGGGGCGTAGACTCTGACGGATCCGTTTGCCTCCGCGGGTATTTGATGGAGGTGACCGATCGAAAGCGACAGGAGGTGGCTCTTTGGAAGAGCGAGGAGCGGCTTCGGGCGCTGCTGCGGTCCGCCCCGGATGCGATGGTTCTGACCGACTTTGACGGACGCATCCTGGAGATGAATGACCAGGCCGAGGCACTTCTCGAATACCGTCTGTCCGACGTGGTTGGGTCGTCCATCGACCACCTGACTCCGGCGCGACTGCGGTCGCGGATTCCGGAGCTGCGGGCGGCCTTCGATCGAGATCCGCACCGGCGGTCTCTCATCGACGGGCACGGCTTCGCGATCGAGCGAAGCGATGGAACCGAGATGCCCGTGGAGTTGAGCATGAGCATCGTCACTGGGGCGGACGATTCTCGGCAGCTGCTCTGCTCACTCCGTGACCTCACGACTCGAAGGCGAGTCGAGGCGCAGTTAAGATCGAGCGAACAGCGTCTTCGAGAGATGGCAAACGTGGTCCCGGCCATGGTGTGCTCCGTGGACACCGAGCACCGCTACCGTTTCGTGAATGACGCCTACGCGCGTTGGCACGGGTGGGAGCGTCACCAAATGGAGGGTCGCCTGTTCCGCGAAGTCGTGGGGGAAAAACTCTTCACGGAGCTGAGCACCTCGATCGATGCCGTGCTCGCCGGGGACGCCACCCACTTTCGAGGTGACATGGCGGACGTCGGGGGCCGCACGATTCCGGTGGACGTGAGCCTGGTGCCGCAGCACGGTGAAGAGGGCGACGTCACCGGGTATTTCGTTGTTGTCTTTGACGTGACCTCAGAGATCGCCGCGCGCGATGCGGATCGGCGCCACCGGGATGAGCTGGCGCACGTCGGCCGCGTCGCGACGATGGGAGAGCTCGCTGCGTCGATCGCGCACGAGTTGAATCAGCCGCTTTCGGCGATCGTCGCGAATGCTCAGGCAGCGCAACGCCTGCTTGGGGCGATTCCGCCTGATCTCGAAGAGGTAGGTGAGGCGTTGGCCGACATCTCTGCGGCCGGCAGCCGAGCGGGAAACGTGATCGCGAGTATTCGAGACCTGCTCCAGCGGGGGGAGACGCGAGACGAGGCGGTGGACCTGGTCTCGCTCACTCGCGAGGTGATCGACTTCCTGCACAGTGAGGTCGTCAGCCGGGGGGTCGCCGTCGCGATTGACGGAAGCGATGCAATAGTCCCGACGGTCAGAGGGGATCGGATCCAGCTGAAGCAACTTCTTCTGAATCTTCTCATGAATGCCATCGAAGCCGCAGCGCGATCACCGGCCAAGAGCGGGAGGGTGGATGTGGTCGTGGCCGAGAGGGGACAGGAAGTCGAAGTCGCCGTGACCGACACGGGCCCCGGACTCCCGACGGACGACATCGAGGACCTCTTCACACCGTTCGTCTCGCGGCGCGCGGACGGCCTCGGGATGGGGCTGGCGATCTGTCGGAGCATCGTCGAAGCACACGACGGGCAGCTGTGGGGCGAGAACAATCCAGGCGGCGGGGCAGCCTTTCGAGTGAGGCTTCCGCTCCGGTGACCTCCCTGTCGTTTCGCGGCCCCGTCGCGATCGTGGACGACGATCCGGGGGTCCGAAAGGCGCTCCAAAGACTCCTTCGTGCCCATGGTCTGGATGCGGTCGTCCACGAATCGGGGATGAAGTTTCTGGAGTCGCCCGAGCTTCATGAAGTGGAGTGTCTGATTCTCGACATGCACATGCCCGGAGTGTCCGGTGTGGAGGTGCTTGAGGAGGTCAAGGTTGCGGCGACCAAGCTGCCGGTCGTGCTCATGACCGGACGCTACGAAGTCGATTTCGCTCAGCGGTCGCTCGATGCGGGCGCTTCTGCTTTCTTACGGAAGCCCTTTGAAGAAGATGAGCTTCTTCGGGCAATCGAGATCGCGACTGGCGCTCGGCGTTGAGTGCGCCATCGATCACATTACATCGAGACCCTGTCATGCCCCGATTGATTAGACGCGTGTTGTTGGCGATCGCTCTGGTCGCCATTCCGTCAGCGTCCCAGGCCCAGGACCTGGTGGACGTCTTCGCCCGCATCAGTGACGCGGTCGTTGTCGTGTACACCGAGACGACGGAGTATCAGTTCACCGGCCAGGCGGTAGCCGTCTCCGTGCCCGGAACTGGCTCCGGAGTGCTCATTTCGCCGAACCAGATCATGACCGCCGCGCATGTGGTGCAGGCCGCGAACCAGGTCGTCGTCGTCTTCCCGAGTGGGGAGGAGTTTCAGGCGACGGTTACGGCTTCCAGCGAGACGCATGATGTGGCCCTGCTCAGACTCGAGCGGGCGGTTGCAACGACTCCGGCCGTCCTCGGTGACTCGGATGCCATGCGCATCGGTGAGGAGGTCTTCGTTGTGGGTGCGCCGCTCGGCGAGAGTCACACGCTGACCGTTGGTCACCTGAGCGCTCATCGAGAACGCGCCGGGCTTCTCGGCACTTCCACGGTTGAGTTTCTGCAAACGGATGCATCGATCAATCCGGGTAACTCGGGTGGCCCGATGTTCAACATGGACGGAGAGGTGGTGGGGATCGTGAGTCATATCCTCACCCAGTCCGGGGGTTCGGTCGGGCTCGGCTATGCCGTTGCTTCCAATACGGCGCGCACCGTACTGCTGGAAGAGCGCGCCTGGTACTCGGGTCTTTCCGGTGTGCCCGTGACCGGCGCACTCGCAGCGATACTGAACGTGCCGCCGCCCGGCGGCGGTCTCATGGTCAATGCGGTGGCCAAGGGGTCGTTCGGCGAGCGCCTGGGCGTCCGGCCAGCGGTTTTGCCGGTGACGATCGCAGGTCAGGAGCTCAAGCTCGGCGGCGACATCGTCATCGAAGTGATGGGCATCCCGATCGGAGACGGATTACAAAATGGCGATCAGATACGTGACGCGATGCTGGCGCTCCCACCGAATTCCATCGTCCGTGTGAAGGTTTTGCGAGCCGGTGAGATCATCGAGCTCGTGGCCACGAGTGGGCGCTGATCCACCCGCGATCGTGACTGGCAACATTATTCCTCGAGGAGGAACCCACGTGATGCGTTCTCTATGGGCGGCGCTGACCTCCGCCGCCATTCTCTCGCCCGCCGCGGCCGCTCAAACGGTGCCGACGCCGCTCGAGCATTTCGGCTTCGAGATCGGCGCGGACCGGAAACTCGCGAACTGGGACGAGCTGACTGCGTACTTTGAACGTCTGGCAGAGACGAGCGATCGCGTCGTGGTGGATACCCTCGGCCCGACGACAGAGGGCCGCCCTTTCGTAATGCTTACGATCACGAGCCCTGAGAACCAGGCACGGCTTGATGAGCTGCACGAGATCCAGATGAAGCTCGCCGATCCGCGGCGAGTGATGGACGACGCCGAGCTCGAGCAACTGTTCGACGCGGGTCGGTCGGTGGTGCTCATTACCCAGGGGATCCACGCCACCGAGGTTGGGGCGAGCCAGATGTCGGCGAACCTCGCGTACGAGCTCGCGTCGTCGGATAGCGAAAGGGTCCTCGAGATTCTGGATGAAGTGATTCTGCTTCAGGTCCCCTCGCTCAACCCGGACGGTCTGCACTGGGTCGCTGAGTGGTACACCAGCCTCGTTGGCACCGAGTTCGAGGGAGCGACCCTCCCCTGGCTCTACCATTCTTATGTGGGCCACGACAACAACCGCGATTGGTATGCCTTCACGCAGGACGAGACCGTTCTCACGGTAGAGAAGGCCCATAACGCATGGCATCCGCAGATCGTGCACGATGTGCACCAGATGGGCGGCAATGGAGCGCGGATGTTCTTTCCCCCGTACATCGAGCCCTGGGAGCCGAATGTTGATCCCGCGCTCACGTCTGCGGTAAGCCAGCTCGGTACGTACATGGCCGCCGAGCTCACAGCTCAGGGCAAGAAGGGCGTCGTGGTCAACGCTCAGTACGATGCGTTCAGCCCGGCGCGCGCCTACATGCACTACCACGGGGCTGCGCGTATCCTGTCGGAGACCGCCTCGGCACGAATGGCCACCCCGGTCACGGTCTCACCCGACGTCTTCGGCCCGGGCCGTAACTTCGATGCGTCGAAGCGATCCTGGAATTTTCCGGCGCCGTGGGAAGGCGGAGACTGGGGGCTGCCCGACATCGTCGAATACCAGAAGGCGGGCGCTTTGGCGCTGCTCACGAACGCAGCTCGAAACCGCCGGTATTGGCTCGAGAACTTCTACGGCGTGAACCGTCGAGCCGTCGAGAAGTGGGACGCATGGCCCGATGCGTGGATCATTCCCGCAGGGCAGGACAATGATCCCGGCATCACGTATGCGATACGTGCGCTCACCATGGCCGATGTCGAGGTTCACCGTGCTGAGGCTGCGTTCAGCGTCGGCGATATGCAGTTCCCCGAGGGGAGCTATGTGATCCCCATGAATCAGCCGTACGCGAGCTTCGCGAATACGATGCTGGAGATCCAGGTGTACCCTGATCTTCGAGAGTATCCGGGCGGACCGCCGCTGCGTCCGTACGATGTAACCGCGCACACCCTGGGCTACCTGCTCGACTTCGATGCTGTCGCGGTCGATGGAGATCTCGAGGTCACGGTCTCGGACCCACTCCCGGTCCCGGAATTCGATTTCCGGCTCCCCGAGAGGTTGAGTGGCAGTGACGCACCGCGTGTCGCCATGTACAAGTCGTGGGCCGAGCCGATGCCGGAAGGCTGGCAGCGATGGGTCTTCGATCAGCATTCGATGCCGTACGACACGCTGCACGATGCGGACATTCAGGGCGGTGCGCTTGCCGACTACGACGTGCTCATCTTTCAGGCTCAGTCGGCTTCGTCGATCCTGAACGGGCACGACCCCGCACGCATGCCAGCGCCCTACGCCGGCGGACTCGGAGGCCCCGGTGCTGACGAGGTTCGCGCCTTCGTCGAGAATGGGGGTCGCATGGTCGCGATCGAGGCGGCGACCGATTTTGCACGGGATCTATTCGACCTCGGTATCGAGAATCTGACGGCTGACCTTCCGAACACTGAGTTCTACATTCCGGGAGCGATCCTCCGTCTCGAGCTGGACGGCTCGTCGGAACTTGCGGAGGGCATGCGGTCCGAGACCTCCGCCTGGTACTGGCGCTCGAGCATGGCATTCGAGGTGAACGACTCGAGGGTGCGCGTCGCTGCTCGTTACGGATCAGGAGATCCGCTCCTGTCGGGGTGGGTCATGGGTGGTGACCACATTGCGGGGCGTCCCGCCATCCTCGAGGCTGATATCGGGGCCGGATCACTCGTCCTCTTTGGCTTCCAGCCGAACTACCGGGCTCAGACCATGGCTACCTGGCCCCTTCTCTTCAACGCGATTCGATGATGACCGAGGGAACGAAGACCCTGCCTTGCCCGGAGTGCGGAGAGGGCGCGCACGGAAACTTCTGTCAGAACTGCGGTGCCAGCCTGGGCGGTCGGTTCTGCAACCAGTGTGGCTCGAAGGTCGCACCGGGCGGGAAGTTCTGTAGTGACTGCGGGTCGGGGGTGCTGGGGGGCGGAGCTTCCCAGTCGGCCGCCTCGGCGACCCGGGCATCATCGCGAGCCAGTCTGGAGCGAAAAGCCGCAGCGGCAGAGGTCGTCGGCGGTCAGAATCTGGCGTGGTGGGTCGCGGGCGTTGCGATGTTCGCGTTGATCCTCTTCGTGGGTATCACGATGGTGCGACCCGGACCTGCCGCGGGTCCGACCGCCGGGTCATCTTCGGCTGCGCCGGCTGCGGCGGGGACACCCCCGGACATCTCCCAGATGAGCCCGATCGAGGCTGCGGATCGCCTCTTCAATCGCGTAATGACATCGGTCTCAGCGGGAGATTCGACGGCCGCTCAGCAGTTCATGCCCATGGCGATCGCCGCGTACAACCGTGCTCGTCCTTTGACGCTGGACGGGCTCTTCCACCTATCGATGTTGAACCGTACCGCGGGCAACCTCGAGGCCGCGTTGGACAATGCGCTCGAGATCGTAGAGGCGGATCCGAATCATCTTCTGGGGCTCGCAGCTGCGGCCGAAGCGGCAGTGGAATTGGGCGAACTGGATGAGGCAGAGGTCCATTATCGGCAGATTGCCGCTGTCTTCGATGAGGAGAGTCAGCGTCCTTTGGAGGAGTACGACATGCATTCGCAGATCGTGCTCGTATTGAAGGAAGACGCCGAGCGCTTTCTCGTGAGCCGTTGATGGACCGGAGGCTTTACCCATAGCACTCCGGGCGAGGCCGCGATGAGGGTCTTTCTCACTGGTGGCACTGGGCTCCTCGGGTCTCACCTGGCTGAGGAGCTTTTGCGCTCCGGGGCTGAGGTGGTGGCTTTGCATCGACCCGGTGCGGATACGCTGTTCCTCGAGGAGTCGGGGTGTGCGCTCGCGCCGGGGGATGTGCTCGACTCCGCAGAAGCGCTTGCGCCCCGCATGGCCGGATGCACCCACGTCGTGCACGGCGCCGCGCTCGTGTATGCCGGTGGAACGTGGCCTGCCATCCGGGCCGTCAATGTGGAGGGCACGCGGCACGTGCTCGAGGCCGCGGCGCTCGCAGGGCTCACCCACGCTGTTCATGTTTCTTCCGTCGCTGTGTATGGGACTGTAGACGGTCCGGTAAGCGAAGACGGAGCGATCAACGCCGACGTGCCGGAGGATGATCTGTACGCTCGCTCAAAAAGGATGGCCGAATCGGAAGCACGGTCGGTCGAGCGCGAGCGGGGCCTGCCGGTAACGGTGGTTCGCCCGTCGGCGGTGTATGGAGAGCGCGACCGGCTGATGGTTCCCGCACTGGCTGACATCCTGAGAAAGCCGATCGTGCCGGTCTTCGGTCATGGTCACAACACGCTGCCGGTTGTCTACGCAGGGAACGTGGCGGTCGCGATCAGACGCATGCTCGAAGCTGGGGAGGGAGGGACTGACTCCACCTACGATGTCGGCCTCGACTACCCACTCACGCAGCGGGATCTGTTTGCGTGGCTGGCCACGGGTCTCGGTCGGTCACCACGCTATCTGACGGTGCCCGCCGGAGCGGTGCGTGCCGTCGTAGCGGTGCTGTCTCGACTCGGGGTGAAGACACCCGGAGCCCAACACCTCCCCCTCGAGCGCGTCGCCCGCCTGGCGCTCGGGGAGAACCCGTATCCATCGACGCGAATCCGACAGCATCTGGACTGGGAGCCGTCGTATTCGCACCCTGAGTCACTCGCACGCTCGGGTCGCTGGTTCGCGACCCAGCTCTGATCCGATCCGGAGAATCCAAGTGGACGACGTTTTCGATCCGACCAAAGACCCAACGAAGCCATTCCCGTACGAGCAGGAGACGGAGGACGAGCGACTCCTCGCGAGTATGGAGGAGCTCGACGAAATCGGTCGAGATGCCTGGCGCGTCTTCCGTATCATGGGTGAATTCGTTGAAGGCTTCGAGCGAATGGGCAATATTGGAACGGGTGTTTCGATTTTTGGATCAGCCCGCACCGCTCCTGGTCATCCAGAGTACGAAGCGTGTGTGGAAATGGCCCGACTCCTGGGCGAGGCTGGCTTCCCGATCATCACGGGAGGAGGCCCCGGAATCATGGAGGCCGCCAATAAGGGGGCGCAGATCTCTGGTGTGCCCTCGATCGGGTGCAACATCGAACTTCCCTTCGAGCAGAGCAGCAATCCCTACCTCGATCACTCGATCGACTTCCGATACTTCTTCGTCCGCAAGACGATGTTCGTGAAGTACGCGTGTGCCTTCGTCATCTTCCCGGGCGGCTTCGGGACGATGGACGAACTCTTCGAGGCGCTCACCCTGATCCAGACCAACAAAGTGCGTGACTTCCCTGTCGTTCTCTGGGGATCCGACTATTGGTCGGGGCTCCTGGAGTGGCTCCGGAGTACCATGCTTTCTGGCGGCAAGATTGCGGCGGACGACCTCGACCTGATGCTGGTTACGGATGACGCGGTCGAGGCCACACAGCACATCGTGGACCGACATGCACAGCTCAGCGCGCGCGGGGCCGAGCGGTTCCGACGTCGTCGGACGGACTGACCGGCGCTTCGCCAGAGGCTCAAGAACCTTGTGAGCCCTGCCCCGTGAGGCTTTTTTTCTACGCTCTGCCGGAAACCCGGCAGACATCGTGCGCTCGAATCGGTGGTAAGCAGTGACCATAAATACCGACACGCCCAAGGGATACGCGCCAGCCGGAAAGAATACCGGCGTCGTGAAACCGAAGGGCACTTATAAGATCAAAGCTCACGAAGGACTTGAAACGATCGACATCCGATCGCGAAAACCTTCGTGGTTGAAAGTCCGTTCGCCCGGTGGGGCGAACTACATGCGTCTCCAGAAAATGATGCGCTCTGAGGGCCTCCATACGGTCTGCGAAGAGGCTGGATGTCCGAACATCGGAGAGTGTTGGGAATCCGGTACGGCGACATTCATGATCCTCGGAGACGTGTGCACCCGCGCGTGTAAGTACTGCGGAGTAGCGCACGGCATGCCGACGGGTCTCGACGAAGACGAGCCTCGCCGGGTGGCGCAAACGGTGAAGGAGATGGAGCTCGAGCACGTCGTCATCACGAGCGTGAACCGGGACGAACTTCCCGACGGCGGTGCGGGGATCTATGCAGAGACGATCCGCCGGGTTCATGAAGCCGTTCCCGGGTGCTCCGTCGAGGTGCTCATCCCCGACTTCAAGGGTGACGAAGATGCGCTGAAGATCGTAGTCGATGCGAAGCCAGCGATTCTGGGGCACAACCTGGAGACGGTTCTCCGCCTGCACCCGGACGTGCGTCCCGGTGGTCGCTACTGGCGATCGATTTCGTACCTCGGTGCGGTTAAGCGCTTTGACGCGGAGATGCTCACCAAGACTGGGATCATCCTCGGAATGGGTGAAGAGGACGAGGAGATTCGGCAGGCCATGCAGGACCTCCGTGAAGCCTCGGTCGACATCCTGACGCTGGGTCAGTATCTGCGCCCTTCGCCGATGCATATCGCTGTGGCTCGTTGGGTGACGCCCGATGAGTTCGCCGAGTGGAAGAGAATCGGCGAAGAGGAGTACGGCTTCCGGCACGTCGAATCCGGACCACTCGTCCGCTCCAGCTATCACGCCAAGGAGCAGGCTCGTGAGCTGGAGGCTGGCGCCCCCGGTTCAATTCAGAATGTCATGGAGGCGGATATCCCGGCCCCGGCTGAGATGCGCCTCGACCTGGTACAACTCGAGCTCGGCCGTCCCGGCCGGGCCGTGAACGGAGCTTGAGCGAAGTGGCCGAAACGAAGACGAAATCCCGAAAGGCCTCGAAGAAGTCGAGTCCGCTCGAGGAGCACGGAATCAGTGAAGAGCTCGCGCTCGATCTTATGCGGGACATGCTCCTGTATCGGCGGTTCGAGGAGAAAGCCGAAGAGGCATACGCGATTGGGAAGATCGGTGGCTTCTGTCACCTGCACATCGGTCAGGAGGGAGCAGCCGCGGGTAGCATCAAGCCGCTACGCCCCGACGACTACGTGATGAGCGCCTACCGCGAGCACACGCAGGCGATCGCCAAGGGTGTGAAGCCCAACGCGGTCATGGCCGAGCTGTACGGTCGCGCTGACGGATCGTCGGGTGGAAAGGGCGGCTCGATGCACATTTTCGATGCCGAGTGCCGCTTCATGGGTGGGCATGGCATCGTCGGTGGGCAGGTGCCGCTGGCCACCGGCATCGCCTGGAAGATCAAGTACCGGGGCGAAGACACCGTCTCCCTTGTCTATATGGGTGACGCCGCTGTGAACCAGGGCGGCTTCCACGAAGCGATGAACATGGCCGCGGTGTGGCACCTCCCGGCCATCTACGTAGTCGAGAACAATGCGTACGGGATGGGCACGGCCTTCTCACGAGTTTCGAGGACGGAGATGGTCGACAAGGCGGCTGCCCACGGAGTCCCTTCGCACTCGATCAACGGCCAGGATGTTCTCGAAACGTATGCCTTCTTCCGAGACTTGGCGGAGAAGGTGCGCAGCGGAGCCGGCCCCCAGTTTGTCGACCTGAGGACGTACCGGTTCCGCGGCCACTCGATGTCGGATCCGGTGTCCGGCACGTATCGCTCGGTTGAAGAGGTGGAGAAGGCCAAAGAGGAACTCGATCCGATCGCGGGCCTCCGAGACGTCCTCATGAAGACGGGTGCCCTCGACCAGGATGCTCTCAATGCAATGGATCAGGAGGCCCGACAGATCGCGCAGGACGCGGCGGATTTCGCCGAAGCCTCACCGTTGCCGGACCCGGATGCTCTTTATCGAAACGTATGGGCCGAGATCAACCCGAATGGACGCCTCTTCTTCGATGGCCGTGGTGCCACGGGAGGTGACCGCTAAATGGCCGTCATGACCTACCGGGAAGCCCTCAACGAGGCCCTCCGCGAAGAGATGGAGCGCGACCCCGACGTCTTTCTGATTGGCGAGGAAGTCGCTGAGTACGACGGTGCCTACAAGGTGTCGAAAGGCTTGCTGGCTGAGTTCGGGGATCAGCGGATCGTAGACTCGCCCATCAGCGAACTCGGCTTCACCGGACTGAGTGTCGGTGCGGCGATGGCAGGCCTCCGACCCGTCGTCGAGTTCATGACCTTCAACTTCGCCTTCCTGGCGATCGACCAGGTCATCAACTCCGCGGCGAAGATGCACTACATGTCGGAAGGTCAGTTTCCGATGCCGCTCGTCTTCCGCGGCCCGACGGGTGCGGCACTCCAGCTCTCGGCACAGCACTCCCAGGCGTGCGAGACGTATTACTCCCACGCACCGGGCTGTAAGGTGGTTACGCCGGGAACGCCGGCCGACGCGAAGGGGCTCCTCAAGGCCGCCATTCGCGACAACGACCCGGTGGCGTTCATGGAGGGGGAGACCCTCTACAATCTGAAGGGTGAGGTTCCCGAGGATGACGATTTCATCATCCCGTTGGGTGTCGCCGATCTGAAGAGAGAGGGCGGGGACGTCTCGATCATCACGCACGGAAAGATGATCCACGTTGCACTTCAGGCTGCCGCGCAGCTCGAGAAGGACGGCATCGAAGCCGATGTTCTCGACCTCCGAACCATTCGTCCACTCGACATGGATGCAATCCTCGCGACCGTCAAGAAGACGAATCGCGCTGTCTACCTCGAGGAAGGATGGCCCTACGCAGGCACGGGCGCCCAGATCGTGTCCATGATCCAGGAAGAGGCCTTCGATGATCTCGATGCGCCTTTACTGCGGGTCACCCAGGCAGATATTCCCATGCCGTACGCCAAGAACCTCGAATCCCTAGCCAAGCCGTCGGCCAGTCATGTGATCGAGGCCGTAAAAAAGGTGCTGTACCGCTAATGGCAACCAAGGTCCACATGGAAGCGCTTTCTCCCACGATGGAGGAAGGACAGCTCGTTCAGTGGCTCAAGTCCGAGGGCGATGACATCGCCAACGGTGACATCCTCGCGGAGATCGAAACCGACAAGGCGACGATGGAACTCGTCGCTCGCGGTGACGGAGTCCTCCGTAAGATCTTCCTCGACGCGGGTGGTACCGCTCCTGTCGGTTCCGTGATTGGAGTGATCGCTGCTGCCGATGAGGACATTTCCGGTATCGAGGGCGTGGATGGTGGTGGAGCGGCAGCAGCTCCGGCTCCGGCCGAGGCACCGGCCCCCGAGGCAGCTCCTGTGGCGCCCGCTCCTGCCGCACCCGCTCCTGCCGCACCCGCCCCGGCTGCGGCCCCGGCTCCGGCCGCGCCTGTCCAGGGCGAAGGTGGGCGCGTGAAGGCTTCTCCACTCGCGAGGCGGCTCGCCGAGGAAGCGGGCGTCGACCTGGCTCGGATCGCAGGATCAGGCCCGGGAGGCCGCGTCGTGAAACGCGATGTCGAGGCCGCGAAGGAAGCTGGCGTTGCGGCGCCCAGTGCTCCCGCCTGGACGATGGACGGAGCCGAGTACGAGGACGTCCCGACGTCGCAGATGCGCAAGACGATCGCGAAGCGTCTCGTCACATCGATCGGACCGGTCCCGACGTTCTACCTCACGATGGACGTGGACATGGGCCGCGTGATGGAGGCCAGGAAGAGCATCAACGCGATGCTCGAACGGGATGGCGGCAAGATCTCGATCAACGACATCGTGCTGAAGGCGACGGCGGCAGCGCTGCGCCAGCATCCGAATTGCAACGCGCAGTGGCACGACGGCTTCATCCGGCGATTCAACGCGGTGCACATCGGTGTAGCGGTGGCCGTCGAGGATGGGCTGATCACGCCGATCGTTCGAAACGCCGAGATGAAGGGGATCGTCCAGATCGGATCTGAGGTGAGGGAGCTAGCCGGTCGCGCGCGCGAGAAGAAACTCATGCCCGAGGAATACACGGGCGCGACCTTCTCCGTCTCGAATCTGGGGATGTTCGGCATCCATGAGTTCACTGCGATCATCAATCCCCCCGAAGCCGGTATTCTGGCGGTGGGCGGGATCGAGGACGCCGCTGTCGTGGTCGATGGTCAGGTGACCGTCCGTCCGCGCATGAAGATCACGATGAGCTGTGACCATCGCGTGATCGATGGTGCGCAGGGCTCGCGCTTCCTGCAGACGTTGAAGGGAATGCTGGAAGAGCCGACAGCGATCGTTCTGTAACGGCTATTCTGCTGTAGAGGACGTCGGGCCCGACGAGAGTCGGGCCCGGTCGTCTTCTCCGCTCGACACTTCCCGCCGTTCCGCGCTCTTCGCTGCCGCGACGAGTCCGCTGGTCAGCAAGCCGCCGAAGCCCGCGAACGTGACTGAGGAAGAGAGCAGGCCGGCACCGGACGCGACCAGCGTCCCCCACCCACCGACCGCGAGCACGAATGCGGCGGGTGTGAAGCCAGCGACGACGGCGCCCAGCGCTGCCATCTGCCAGAGCGGAAGATCGGCGAGCGCGCGTTCACGAGTCGTTACGGCAAGCAGGGTGCCGAAGCCGGCGGATACGGTTGATCCCACGAGAAAAAATGTCAGCCCCGCATTGGCTGTGCTTCGGGCCAGGTATTCGAGAAAGCCTGGCTCCAGCAGAAGCCCGAAACGCCCGAGACTTGTCATCACGTTGAGCACGACCCCTCCCAGGGCCGCGATCGTGCCACCCACGACGCCGAGTCCGAGGATGCCGCGGGCCTTACGCCCGAAAGCCCGCAGCATCGCTCCGACGCGGCTCACTCGTTGCCCATGCTCCAGGGCGGTACCACATGGTTTGCCCGAGCGTAGGCGATGAGCTGCCCGAGATGTTCGTGCATATCTGCCATCGCGGTGGCCACGCTCGCATGGACTGGCATTTCGCGGCCAAAATATGACCCGTCCGACATCCGCTTCTCTTCCGACATGCCCTCCACGATCTCGATGAGGAAGTCGAAGGAGACGTCGAGCTCCGCGATCATCTCGGCTTTCGACAGAGCACCTGCTCGCTCGAGCTCCGCGCCGAATCCGGGAGCGGACGAAGCAGGCGCGTCGTAGCCCCATCCGGTCGGAAAGAGGTGCGCTTCTGCGACCGCGAGACCCAGCACCTCACCGACAGAGCGCACGCCCTCCATCGGGGCCCACTGGTACTGCGACTCGTCGAACGCCTCCGCGAGTCCTGTGAATTTGTCGTGCATGTCGCGGATGTCCTGGACCTGAACCTCCTGCCACGACTGCACCTGGGCGTCCACTGACGTACTGCTGGCCAGGATCATCACCACCACCGCCACACCCGTCCGAGCTTTCCCGCTCATCCCGTCCTCCGTATTAAAGAGGGCCTATGTCGACTACGCACACCACGTACGTAACCGGAGGTCCCAGGGTGACACTTTCGCATTGGAATCGAGTGCTGGCGATCGCTGCGATCTCCGTGGTGGTCGCAGCGTGTGCCCCCGAGATCGAACCGGCCGACGTCGTGCTGGTGGGCGGAGAGGTGGTCACTCTGACCCCCGCGGGTGTGGTCGAAGGGGTGGCGATCCGAGGCGACCGCATCGTTGCAGTCGGTTCCGCCGACCTCATGGGTGCGTACACCGGGCCGGAGACTCGGACGATCGAACTTGGCGGCCGCTCGGTACTGCCCGGGCTGACGGACAACCATCTCCACTCCATCGGTGGTGGACCGGGCGTCGACCTCTCCCGGGTACGCTCGATGGATGAGCTTCTCGGTGCGATCACGGAGCGAGCGGCCCAGACACCCGCTGGCGATGTGATCGTCACGAATAGTGACTGGCACGAGGGGCAACTCGTCGAGCAGCGCCTGCCCTATCGGGATGATCTCGATCGCGCGGCCCCCCGCCACCCGGTGGTCGTGGTGCGCGGCGGCCACGAGTACATCGTCAACAGTGCAGCGCTGCGGCGCTGGGACATCGCAGAGAACACGCTCGACATGCCCGGGGGGCGTGTGGGGCGTTATGCCGATGGGCGGCTGAACGGGGAGCTCGTCGATCGAGCCAAGGCGCTCGTAACGCTTCCCGAGTCGCCCGCCGCCGACCGCGCCACGCAGAAGGATCGACTCGCGGAGCAGTACACGACGTTGAATCAGCGCGGCCTCACCAGCATCCGGCATCCGGGTGGCTCCCTCGATCAGCTGGAGATGATCAGGGAGCTCGAGGCTGAAGGTCGCCTCACCATGCGAGTCGAGTATCTGCTCCGGGCCCCTCGCTCGGGGTCGCCGGAGGAGCTCGCGGCAGCCATCGCGTCGTGGCCGGAGCCGCCGACGCAGGAGCAGGTGGGGAGCAACGCCGATGCTCTCGTGCGGCTCGGCGGCGTAAAGCTGGGGGTCGATGGAGGTTTCGAAGGTGGCCTCATGCGGGAGCCTTATCAGGCACCGTGGGGAGAGGAAGGCACGTATGTCGGACTCCAGACGGTCCCGAGAGAACCCTTCGTCGCGTCGGTCCGTGCTCTACAGGACGCGGGCTGGCGAGTCGCGACGCACGCGGTCGGAGATGCTGCGATCGATCTGGTACTCGACGCATACGAGATCGCCAATGAGGCCGAGCCTCTCTCCGGGCAGCGATGGGTTGT
>JBDGVS010000014.1:0-17258 GCA_039585535.1 Gemmatimonadota bacterium
TGAGCGGAGTTCGGCTCGAAAACACCCGCAATCAGATCCTCCATCTTGGTGACGTACGGATCCGCCTCTTTGGGGAGACCCGTCCGTGCGAACGAATGGATGCGCAGGTGCCCGGCCTCACAGCGGCGCTCGACCCGAAGTGGCGCGGTGGAGTGTTCGGGGTCGTTCTCGACGACGGGTCGATTTCGGTTGGAGACGCGGCGACGCTGGAGAGGCCCACCGAGTCGTAGCGCCGGTCAGGCCTTGGCTACCTCAGCCAGAATGCGCATCGCCTCGATAATCTGTGCGTCGGTGAGATACGGAGCGGGTCCAAAGCGGAGGACCGAGTCTCGGTAGTCGGTTCGCACACCACGCTGCAGAAGTCGCTCGAAGAGCCCCGCAGCATCCGGCGTCTCGAGCGCGAGAAAACCGCCGCGCGCTTCCGGTGACACATCAGCATGGAGTCGCAGGAGCTCCGGATCCAGGTCGAGCGCACGGAACGTCTCGGCCAGGAGTTCCACCTGATGCAGGCTCACCTGGCGCAGGAAGGCCGGGGTAAGTCCCTGGTCGGCGAAGAAATCGAGAACCGAGGCAGCTCGGTATGCGGACGTCGGATCATACGTCGACCCCGCGAACCGGGCGGGACCTTCGCCATACAACACCTCACCCGGCACTCTGGCGTCGGCGAGTTCCGCGAACTCGGCGAACCACCCCGTCACCACCGGCCTCAGAGTACAGTCGGGCGGAACGCGGAGCGCGCAGTTCCCCTCTCCGAGCTGTAGATACTTGTAGCCTCCACCCACAACGAACGCCTGCTCCATTCCGTCGAGCGAAAATGGAAGCACGCCCAGTGAGTGGTAGGCGTCGATCAACATTTCCGCGCCGCTCCGAGCGCACGCGTCCGCGACGGCAGACAGCCCCGGAACGACGAGCCCGCTCCCGAAGAGCACGGACGAGACCATCGCCGCTGCGGTCCGATCGTCTACGGCCTCAGCTACCCGCTCGGCGAGTGTGTCGACGGGCGACCACGGTACCTTCACCACCTCGAGGCCCTCCTCGGAAAGGCGATCGAGCTGTCGGCGGATCGAGTGGAACTCCCCGTCCGTCGTCACCACCCGTGGCCGCTCTCTCAAAGGGAGAGCGGAGAGGAACCGAACCACGAGCGAATGGGTGTTCGTTTCGAGCGTGAAATCTCCGGAGCATTCGCCCATGAGCGTTCGATACCCATCCACGACGCGGTCGACCTTTTCCGAGACGTTGGCCCACTTCCCGTCCGCGTGCTCCGCCGCGTCGAGCCAGGCCTGCTTCTGGCCGTCGAAGGCGACGTCCGGCCACGCCTGGTGCGAGTGACCCGTAAACAACAGCCGCTCCGAAACACGAAACGCGGAGTACGACCCAGCCAGTGAGTTCGGGCTTCCGGCCAGTGTCTCGATGGTGTGAGGCGAGATCATGACGTCAGGTTAGAGGCGGGCCCGGATCTCCCAAAGGTCCGGAAAGAGCGGAGAATTCAGCGTCGAACGCAGGTACTCCGATCCAGCAGACCCACCCGTACCCGTCTTCGCACCGATGGTGCGCTCGACCATCTTCACATGCCGGTAGCGCCACTCCTGAATACCCTCATCGAGGTCGACGAGTCGCTCGCAGAGCTCCGTGTTACGAGCGTCGTTCCGGTATAGCTCCACCAGAACGTCCTGCAGCTCGGGCGAAGCCTCGACAGACGCCGTCTTGTCCCTTTGCAGCAGGGCCTCCGGCACCGCGTAGCCCTGTTTGGTGAGGTACTCCAGAACCGCATCCCACAGGGTCGGTTGCGTCCAGCGTGCTTCCATCGCCACCCGCGCTCGACTCCCCTCCGGGAAGCGCTCGACCGACTTCCTGGCCTTTCGCCCCAGTGCGAACTCCAGCTGCCGGAACTGATCGCTCTGAAATCCGCTGGCGCTGTCGAGGCGTTCGCGGAACGTCAGAAACTCCGTGGGCGTCATCGTCTCGAGCACGTCGAGCTGTGACACCATGACCTTCATGATCGTCAGGATCCGCTTCAGTGTGTGTTGCGCCCGCACGGCATCGCCGGCAGCGAGAAGTCGACGACCGTAGTCGAGTTCGTGCAGCACCTCTTTGAACCAGAGTTCGTAAACCTGGTGAATCACGATGAACAGCATCTCATCGTGCTCTACCTCGTCGCGAGGCTGCTGGAGTGAGAGCAGTTCGTCGATCTTGAGGTACTCGCCGTACGTCACGGCCTCAGACATCGGATGATTCTCCCTTCGGGTTGCGGTACGGCACAGGCGCTGTCAAACGACGACGTAGAGTGCCCCGAGATAGACCACGTACGCCAGCAGCATAGTGACTCCGGCCAATCGTCCGATTGGGCGAGCCTTCCAGGCGAAGCCTGCGAGCAAGAGACTGGAAACCACCATCACGGGCATGTCGAGCGTGATGAAACGCTCTGACACCAGGATCGGATCAGGGCTGAGCATCGCGGTCACACCCATGATCGTGAGCAGATTGAAGGTGTTGCTGCCCACGATCGCGCCGATGGCCACGTCCGACCGCCGCTCCAGCGCTGCGAGAACCGTCGTGGTGAGTTCCGGCAGTGAGGTGCCGATCGCCAGCACAGTCAGGCCCACGACCGGCTCCGGAACCTCCAGGCGCTGTGCGATCTCGACAGCCGACGTCACCAGGAGCTGCGCCCCGGCGGGGAGCATGAAGATGCCGCCGAAGATGAAGACCGCGATCGTCGGTGTGCGGCTGGGGAGGCCCAGGACCCAGTCCAGAGGGGTGGACGGATCGGCGTCCTGCTTCGCCCGCAGTGTCGACCGGGCCGTAGTTGCCATGATGAGGATGAACGCCACGAACAACGCCCCGCCCATCACGCGATCGATCTCTCGAAACGATGCGAATATGGCGAACGCAATCGTAGCCATCACCATGATGACCGCGTTTCGGCGGACGGCCCCGTCCTCGTGCATCAAAGGAAAGACGATCGCAGAGGCCCCACCCACCATGAGGACGTTGGCGATGTTGCTTCCCACAACGTTGCCGAGAATCAGCCCCGGCACACCGGTCATGGTCGCCTGGACCGACACCACGAGTTCGGGAAGCGAGGTGCCGAAGCCGACGACGGTGGCTGCAACCACCACCGGTGGGATCTGGAGCCGACGGGCCAGTCCGACTGCTCCTCGCACAAGGAGGTCACCGCCCATGAGCAAGTAGATAAAGCCGGCCAGCAGCTCGATGTAGGTCAGAGAGTCCCTCCTCTCGGCGGCGTGTCGAGGTCAGCCGGATCAGCGGACTCATCGACATGGTCCGGCTGCGCACTCCTCACCCGCGCGATCGCGTACAGACTGCCCGTCTCGGACTCCGGATAGGCATTCCAGCGAATCCGCTTGTACATGCCATTGGCGCACAGGAAGCGATTCGTGAAGCGAATCGTAGGCTGACCACGGGCGAGCTTCTGTGTTTCAGCGGCTGTGGCCCGCTGATCATCAGGGTGCACGAAGTTGATGAACGGCTTCGAAAGCAGTTCCTCTTCGGACCACCCGAGCTCATGAATGCACGCGCGATTGACCCGCTTGAAGTACCCGTCGGTCGACGCAATACACATCATGTCGATCGACACGTCGAAGAAGCGGCGAAACTCAGTGAGCAGTCCGACCTGCTCCTCCATGGAGTCCGCCATCTGATCGAACGTCCGAGCGAGCAGACCGACCTCGTCTTCGAGGGTCAGGCCGGAGCGCGCTTTCAGATCTCCCTTGGCGAGCCTGGAAGCCGTTTCCGCCAGCACATGAATCGGCTGGGCGAAACGGAACCCCAGAAACGTCCCGAGGAGGATGGTGAAGGCAGCGAGAGTCACGGCGAGCTGAGCCATCTCCTGGCGGAACTGAATCATTGGCTGCGACTGCTCGACTTCATCGACCTTTACCACAAGGCCCCAATCGGTCTCGGCGATGTGACGGGTCGAGCTGTAGACCTGCTCGCCCCGGTAGTCGGACAAGTCTCTGGTCAGGCGAATCTCCCCACCGGCGAGCGACTGAGCGGCTGCCCCGTCCTGCTCGAGCAAGAAGCCCGATCCCTCGAAGCCCCGCGGCGGAAAGCGCACGGGGTGCATCGTCCGCAGGCGTCCGTCCGAGTCTCGAGCCACCACTACGGCCTCACCGGTCTCACCAAGGCCCTCGTACTCATCCGAGAGCTCCCGGATCTCGTCCGTCGAAAGGAGCACATGGAGGTAGCCGACGAGCTCGTCCTCTAGGAAGAGCGGAGTCGTGAATCCAACGGCAGGAAGTCCGTCCTCCGGGAAGGTGACGCCGTTGTAGCGAATCCCCTCCACACCCTCTTCAACTTCGAAGAGGCCCGCATCCATCGGCCCGGAAGCGATGCTCGCGCCGGCCCCTGCAACGACCGCGCCGCTCGGATCGTGAACCCATAGTTCACGGAAGAGCGGCGCTGCCTCGGCGGCATCCCGGAGAATCCGATCGATCCGCTCCGCGGACGACGCCGATTCGGTCTCGTTGTACTCGGCAAGCGAAAGACGCAGCTGGGTCCGGCTCGCGACGAGCGCGACACGGTCCCGCCAGCCGTCGAGGACCTGCTCCAACGCCGTCTGTTTGAATACCGCGAGTCCGTTCAGCTGATCGTCGGTAAGCTCTCGAAAGCTGTTCTCGACACGAGCGACCGTGAAGACCCCAAGGGCTGCCATGCTGAGCAGCGACACCGAGACGAGTGCGAAGATGAGTTTGGTTCGAATGTCCATGCTGCGCCCGTCCCCCGACTACTCTCCACCGAAGTGGAATTCGAACCGCGGAGTGTACCGCGCTACCGAAGCGTACTGGTTCGGCCACGGAAGCGCATATCCGAGCATGTGCGCAGCGTGCCGGGTCCAGTACGGATCGAAGAGATGCGCACGCGCGATCAGGCACAAATCGGCCCGGCCGGCAGCGATGATCGTATTCACGTCCATCCACGACGAGATGTTGCCGACTGCCATCGTGGCCACGTCGACCTCGTGTCGGACTCGGTCGGCGAACGGGGTCTGGTAGAGTCGGCCGTACACTGGCTTCTGGTAAGCCACCGTCTGACCCGACGACACATCCACGACGTCGCATCCGTGCGCACGCAGCAGATGTGCTATCGCGACAGTGTCTTCGGGCTCGATCCCACCCGGTGCCCAGTCGACAGCGCTGACCCGGACACTCATCGGCAAGTCATCGGGCCAGACGGCTCGACACGCGTCGAATACCTCGAGCGGGAAGCGCATGCGGTTCTCGAGCGTGCCACCGTACTCGTCGGTGCGCTCATTGGTCAGCGGCGAGATGAACGAGGCGAGCAGATACCCGTGCGCCATGTGCACCTCGAGGAGGTCGAAACCAGCCTCGACGGCATACTCGGTCGCGCGGATGTATTCACGCACGACCTCGTCCATATCCGCACGGCTCATCTCCCGTGGCGTCTGGCTGTGACCCGGCAGGTAGGGTATCGGAGAGGCCGACAGGATCTCCCACCCGCCCTCGTCCAGCGGTTCGTTGTCGCCATCCCACAGCGATTTCGTGGCGCCCTTCCGACCCGCGTGCCCGAGCTGCATCGCGATCTTCGCCGGAGAATGCGTATGGACGAAGTCCACGATCCGTTTCCAGGCGCCTACATGCTCCGGCTTGTAGAGACCGGCACACCCGGGTGAAATCCTTCCTTCCGCCGACACGTCGGTCATTTCAGCGTAGACCATTCCCGCGCCGCCCACCGCGCGGCTTCCGAGGTGCTGCATGTGCCAGTCCCCCACGGTGCCGTCTTCCGCCGTGTACTGGCACATCGGTGACACCACGACCCGATTCGGGATCACGAGATCACGAAGGCGAAAGGGAGTGAACATCGGAGGGGGCGCAGGATGTCGCGGCACCGGGACGCCACTCTGACGCTCCGCCTCTCCACCGACCCAGTTATCCACCCGCTCGAGGAACTTCGGATCGCGCACTCTCAGATCTTCGTGCGTGATCCGGAGGCTGCGCGTCAGCAGGGTAAACGCGAACTGCTCAGGAGCGAGGTCCATATAGCGCTCGGTGTCCTCGAACCACTCGAGGCTCGCCTGAGCCGCCCGCTGGAGTGACTCGACCGCCGGTCGCCTCTCGGCCTCGTACGCAGCCAGCGCGTCCGGGACCGAAGTCGTCGCGGCCAGAGCATCCCGCAGTGCGATGGCGTCCAGCATCCCCATCCGCGTGCCGGAGCCGACCGAGAAGTGTGCGGTGTGCACCGAGTCACCCAGCAACACGACATTGTCCACGTACCAACGGGCGCACCGAATGGTCGGAAAGCTCCGCCAAACGCTTTTGTTATCGATCAGCCCATGACCGTCGAGTTCCTCGGCGAAGAGTGCAGCGCAATACGCCACGGACTCTTCTTCCGTCGCCGATTCCATACCCGCCGACCGCCACGTCTCCTCGGTACACTCGACGATGAAGGTCGAGCGCCCCGGTTCATACTGGTACGCATGCACACGCCAGAGGCCGTGCTCGTTCTCGCGGAAGTAGAAGGTGAAGGCCGGGAACGGCTTGGTCGTCCCGAGCCACACGAACCGGTTCGGACGCCAATCGAAAGACGGTTCGAAGCGATCGACCCATGCCTCTCTCACCCGGGAGTTCACGCCATCCGAAGCGAGGACGAGGTCATACTGTGAGGGGTCCACCTCTCCGGCCTCGTCCCCCGCGCCGAAGCCGGTGAATTCGGTCTCGAAGCGAAGGTGGACGCCAACCGATGCAGCCTGCTCCTGCAACACGGTCAGAAGGGTCTGACGGCTCATCCCGCTGAAACCATGTCCGGTCGAGGTCACGACCTCGTCGCCGTAGTGGACGTCGATGTCGTCCCAGCGCACGAAGTGGTCCGTGATCGCGGAATAGGTGACCGGATCCGCGCTCTCTACCTCTGCGATCGTCTTGTCGCTGAAGACGACGCCGAAGCCGAAGGTGTCGTCGGCTCGATTCCGCTCGAGCACGGTCACGTCGTGCGAGGGGTCGGCGCGCTTCATGAGAATCGAGAAGTACAGCCCCGACGGTCCGCCGCCGATCACGAGGATCTTCATGAAGCGGCCTCCGCCTTGGCATCGGCCACGAGCTTCCCGGCAATGATCAGGTGCTGGATCTCGGTCGTCCCCTCGTAGATCCGCAGAGCCCGCACGGAGCGGTACAGGAGGTCCACTGGATGATCCGCCATGACACCGCGCCCTCCCAGAATCTGTACGGCGTCGTCGATGATGCGCTGCGCCGCCTCCGTGGCGAACGCTTTCGCCATGGCCGCCTCGATCGAAATCCGATCGGCGCCCAGGTCCTTCTCGTACGCCGCGCGGTACACCAGCATCCGAGCGGCCGTAAGGTCCATCGCCATGCGGCCGAGCTTCTCCTGGACGAGCTGGAAGTCGGCGATCGGTTTGCCGAACTGCTCGCGCTGGACCGCGTGTGTCAGCGCTTCCCGAAGCGCCCGCTCCGCCATGCCGCAGGCGGCCGCGCCCACGGTGGGCCGGAGCTGATCCAGCGTCATCATCGCCACTTTGAAGCCTCGCCCCTCTTCGCCGATGAGGTTCGTCGCCGGAATCCGGCAATCCTCGAAGCGAAGCTCACCCAACGGGTGCGGGGCGCTCATCACCTGGGCTCCGGCGAAGCGGAGTCCCTCCGTATCGGCCGGAACGAGGAAGGCAGAAATCCCACGACTCCCCGCGTCCGGATCGGTCGACGCGAAGACCACGTAGAAGTCCGCGATCCCAGCGTTGCTGATGTACCACTTGTGTCCGTCGAGCACGTAGTCGTCCCCGTCACGCACGGCGCGGGTCGTCATCGACGCGACGTCAGAGCCAGCACCCGGCTCCGTGATGGCAAATCCACCCATCAGCTCGCCGACGAGCGCAGGCTCAGCCCATCGACTGCGTTGCTCGTCGGTTCCAGCCAGAAGGAGAGGCGTGATACCGAGACCCTGGAGCGCCCAGACGGCATCGGCCAGCGGAGACGCGGCGGCCACCAGTTCCCGCGCCAGGCATGCCGCACGAAGGTCCAGAGCGCCGATGGGCGCGTAGAGGCCCTCGGACCCCATGAGCGTCAGCAGCTCTCGGGCCTCGACACGTGCAGCGTCGTCATCGGGGGCGTGCGGCCGCGTCGAAAGAGTGCGCGCGGCGAACGTGGCTACAGAGGCTCCCCAGGGGTGATGCTTCGCCTCCAGGAAGGCCCGAACGGTATGGGTGTCGGACATCGGAGTCGGTTGGGTCAGAGGAAGCGGGCGTCGCGCTTCTCTACGAAGGCGTCGTACGACTCTCGGAAGTCGGGGTGCAGCATCAGCGCTGCCTGGATCTGCGCTTCGGACTCGAGCGCTCCCGCCAGATCCATGCTGGACTCGCGGTTGAGCGAATCCTTCGTGATCTCGAGAGCGAACGAAGGTCCGCGGGCGAGTTTCTCGGCGAGCTCTGTGGCGGCGTCGAGCGAGGAGCCCTCGGGCACCACACGGTTGTACAGGCCGATCCGGTGTGCCTCGGCAGCGTCGATGAAGTCTCCCGTCATCAGCAGCTCACTCGCTTTCGCGAGTCCGACGATCCGCGGGAGCATCCACGCCGCTCCCATGTCAGCACCGGAAAGCCCCACCCGCGTGAAGAGGTAGGCGATCTTCGCGTTCTCGGCGGCGACGCGCATATCACAGGCCGTGGCGATGACCGCGCCCGCGCCCGCTACGGTCCCGTTGAGCGCGCCGATAACCGGCTTGCGACACCGGCGTATCGCGAGGATGAGATCGCACGTCATGCGAGTGAACTCGAGGAGTCCCCGCATATCTCTCGCGAAGAGGCGACCGATAATGTCTTCTACGTCACCACCGGTACAAAAGCCCCGGCCGGTGCCCGTGATGATGATGACACGGACCGCATCTTCGTCGTGCAGGGCGTAGAAGGTGTTCCGTAGCTCGTCGTAGACCTCGAAGGTCAGCGCGTTCAGGCGTTCGGGTCGATTCAGGGTGAGCGTGGCCACCCCGGTGTCCGGGTCGAGCGTATAGAGGAAGGATTTCGGATCCACCATCGAACTACGCTCCGGGCTCAGAGGGAGAACGCGGAGTGGCATCGGCGGGGAGAACCGCGGTCGCTTCGATTTCGACCTTTCCACGGGGATCGACGAGCCGGGAGACTTCCATGAGCGCCATCGCAGGAAAGTGCTTCTCCATATGGGCTCGATATACGCCTCCGATCTCCCGGCGGCTCTCGCGGTAGGCGTCGAGATCGGTAACGAAGACCGTCATCCTGCCGATCATCGAAGGGTCTCCACCCGCAGCAGTGATCACCGCGAGCGTCTTGCCCAGCGCGAGGTCGAACTGCTCGACGAAGTCGTCGGTCGTGACGTGGCCTTCGGCGTTGGCAGCATCTTGACCCGCCACGAAGAGCACCCTGCCACCGGCCTCTGCAAGCATCCCATTGGTCCAGCCCTTCGGCGGTCCGAGTTCCTTCGGATTGACGTGGTCGAACATCACAGCGACCCCGATCCATCGAGGATGACCAGCTCTCCGCTGCGCCCAGCCGACTCCTCGAGGCACAGGTCGACCACGACGTCCGCCACCTCATGCGCTCGAATCAACCTCGGCTGGCCCGCCTGCTCGAGCAACGCCGTAAGGGCTTCCTGCCACGATTGCCCTGTGTGGTGCATGATGCGGCTGATGGTCTCATCGGTGAGCGGCGTATCGACGTATCCGGGGCACACCGCGTTGACGGTGATCCCCTTCCCTCGTGTCTCTGCCGCGAGTGCCTTGGTGAATCCCACCACGGCATGCTTCGCGGCGGTGTAGGCGCTGATGTACTTGTCACCTTCCAGTCCCGCGATGGAAGCGACGTTGACCACCCGGCCCCACCGGCGCTCGGCCATTCCATCGTAGACGGCCTGAGTACACAAGAACGTCCCCGTCGCATTGACGCCCATGATGTGCTCCCACTCGGCAAGCGTGACGCGGGGCAGCGGATTCGACGTCGCTGTGCCCGCGTTATTCACGAGGATGTCGACCCGGCCCATGGCCTCGCTGGCCGACAGGGCGAGTTCCCGGACCTGACGCTGGTCGGTCACGTCACAGCGGAAGGCGAACGCCTCGTACCCATCCTTACGCAGCTCTGCGGCAATCTCGACGACCTGAGCCTCGTTACGCGAGGCGACCGACACCTTCGCACCTGCACGGGCGAGCGCGATCGCGGACGCGGCTCCGATCCCTCTGCCGCCTCCGGTGATGACGGCGTTGTATCCCTTCAATCCACTCACGAAACATCCTCCACCACGGCATCCGCCAGGAGTCGCCCCAGCGTCCGCACGGTTTCTTGTCCTTCCTCGGCAGTGGCCTCGGATGGCCACCCGAAGTACGCCCGGTCACCTCCCGCCTCCTCGAACGTCGTCGATCCATCCCTTATCGCGGTCGAAAGACTCGCTGGGTTGGCCTCGAGCGTCTGAGCCACCTCTTCCCGGTACAGTTGAGGCCGGGCCGCACGCACAATGCTCCCCTCGAAGCGACCCGCGTGGCACGCTCCGGTCTGAAACTCCTCCGTGAGCTGCTCAGCTACCCGCCTGCGCGTGAGATCCAGGAAGACGATACGGCTGCCTTCCGGCGCCATCGATACGGAGGCCCGCAGCGATACCAGATGCTCAGGGTCGAGGTGTGCGTTCGCGATCGCCAGCGTTCTGATCTCCTGCTTACCTAGGGAGTCCGCAATTTGACCGATGAGGGCAACCACGGTGTTTCCGTCGACGCCGACAGTCCCCGGAAAGTTATGTGCGAAGCCCGCAGCAGTGTACCAGATGGGTGGCAACACCACAGCCGGGCGGCCGCGGCTCTCGAGCTCATCCGCACAGGAGCCTGCCATCGCCTCGGCGATGATGACGTCGGTGCCAATGGGGAGATGAGGTCCGTGCGCCTCGACGGCTCCAACCGGGAGAATCGCCACCAGCTCGCCTCGAGCGGCGTCGCGCACCTCCTCCCAGGTCATCTCAGCCAGGAGGCGTGGGCTCATAAGAATTCGGGGGGAGAGGCGCGGGCAGGAATCGGTCTCTGATTGACCTTCATTCTAGCGGCCCCGTATCGTCACGCCATGATTCCGAAACCAGACCAGACGTTCAACCTGTACGACTACTACCTCGGCGCCCGGATTACCGAAGGGAACGGCGCCCGTCGCGCCCTCCTGACCGAAGACGGTGCCACCACCTACGCGGAGGTGCACGCCGCGGCGGGTGGCGTCGCCGCAATGCTTCGAGAGGTCGGGGTTGAGCCGGGTGACCGCGTCATCATCGCGCTCGACGACGGTGTCCCCTACGTCGCAGCGTTTTTCGGAATCCTGCGAGCCGGCGCCGTGGTGGTCATGGTGAATCCGCACCTGCCACCAGATCAGATCGCGTACTTCTTCGACTACACGACGCCTCGGGTCGCACTCGTCGCTGAGGGGGCCGTCAGCGGCTTCGACGAGGCGGCGAAGCTGTCGGAACACGCCCCCCGACGAATCGTCTCGGATGGAGCGGCTTTCGACAAAGTCCTGACGACGTCCGGGTCCACGGATGCCTCTGCCCCGGCGCATCCGACCCTCGCGTCCGACCCGGCCGTCTTTCTTTTCAGCGGCGGGACCACCGGCCACCCGAAGGCCGTGGTGCAGAGTCACCGCTCCTTCGCCAACACGACCGAGCTCTACGGGAAGCAGCTTCTGGAGATGGCCCCTGACGACATCACGCTCTCTGTGCCGAAGCTGTACTTCGGCTACGCGACCGGGACCAACCTCCTCTTTCCTTTCTCTGCAGGCGCGACGTCGGCGCTCTTTCCCGAGCGCTGCACGACGGAGACGCTCTTCGAGAAGATCGCTCTGTTCCGGCCCACCGTGCTTGTAAACGTGCCGACGATGGTGAATCACCTCTTGGGCCATCCCGGTGCCTCCCAACAAGATCTCAGCTCTCTGCGCCTCGCGACGTCGGCGGGTGAAGCGCTCCCGGTCGAACTGCACCGACGATGGGACGAGACCTTCGGCATCCCGCTTCTCGATGGCCTCGGGACCGCCGAGATGTGGCACATCTTCATCTCGAATCGCCCCGACGACGTACGTCCGGGCACGCTGGGTCGACCGGTCGATGGCTTTGAGGTGCGCGCGTGCGACGCCGACGGCGTCGACGTCCCGATCGACGAGGTGGGTGTCATGCGCGTGCGTGGCGACTCTCTCGCGATCGAGTACTGGAAGGACCCGGAGAAGTCCGCCGCCGCATTCCAGAACGGGTGGTACGTCTCGAGCGACATGATCAGCTTCGATTCCGACGGGTACGTCACGTATGGCGGGCGGGCGGACGACATGCTCAAGGTCAGCGGAAAATGGCTGTCCCCAAAGGAGCTCGAGAACTGCCTGCTCCAGCATCCGGCAGTCCAGGAGGTCGCGGTCGTGGGCATGAAGACCGACGACGGCCTCGTGAAGCCCGGAGCGTTCGTGGTGCCCGTGGAAGGAGTCGTCGCCTCGGATGAACTCGGCGCCGAACTCAAGCGCTGGGCCAAGGAGCGTCTCGAGCCCTACAAGTACCCGCGGGACGTCGTGTTCATGGACGACTTTCCGAGGACCCATCTCGGGAAGGTCGACCGCGGAGCGCTCGCTCGCGGCGACGCGTGAGGCCCGCGGTGTTCGCGAATACCATGGGCCCGTTGATCACCTTCCTCACCACGGTGTCCAGTGGGTGTACGTCTCCGGAGACTCCTCCGCGCTGGGGCTTCATGGGGCACGAGATGGCAGCGCGAGCCGCTGCGTCGGCGCTGCCCGACGACATGCCGACCTTCTTCCGGGCGGCGGACGAACAACTCGCCTTCCTGGCCCCCGAGCCGGATCGATGGAAGGACCGCTCCCGCCGCGAGATGGACCAGGCGTGGACGTACGATCACTACATCGACTTTGAAAACGTGCCGCCGGGTGCCCTCGACGAGCCGGATCGTTTTGCATTCCTCGCGGCGCTGTACGAGGCGGCGCCCTACGGAGGGAGGCTGGAGAGGCCCGAGCGTGACGCCGGCTTCCTCCCGTACCGGATCCTCGAACTCCACCAGCGACTCGTGACCGAGTGGCGGCTCTGGAGCGAAGCTCCGGAGGGTTCCGAGCGCCGACAGTGGATCGAGGAACGGATCATCAACGACGCGGGCATCCTCGGACACTACGTGACCGACGGGTCACAACCGCACCACACGACGATCCACTTCAATGGCTGGGACTCCGGCACGTCGAACCCGGAACGGTTCACGACCGACCGCGACTTCCACAGTCGCTTCGAACGCTTCTTCGTGGAGGCACACGTGACCCAGGCCGACGTCGGTCGACGTATGGAGACCGAGCGCCCTTCACCGCCCGAGGACGTTCGCGACACGGTTTGGGCCTTCCTGTACGAGACGTTCGCCGAGGTCGAAACGCTCTACCGGCTGGAGCGGGACGTCGGCTTCGACCCGGACAGGGCCGCCACTTCGGCCGCTCGTGACTTCACCGCCGACCGGCTCGCTGCTGGCGCGCAGATGCTCAGCCTGCTCTGGTGGTCAGCCTGGCTGGAGGGCGTGGGGTAGCGTCGGGGCTGGGCCCGACGTGCGTCGAGGCCCTACATTGGCGATGGAATGCGGTTCGGGGGTGGGTAACGGGATTTGGAGGTGAGTGATGACCGATGGCATTCAGTCTGAGGATCCAGGCTTCGGGTCGATCGACCCGAAATTGACGATGTTCGCGCTCGCGAACGGCGTCGACCTGTCGAAGAGTGACGTACACCGTCGTCTGGAGTGGTATTCCGACGGATTCGAGCGGGGTATCCTCATCGAGCTGACCGACGAGGGGACCTTCGATATCGGCGTCTTCAAATGGACGTCGGGTGGGGCCGATTCGGCAACGCCGGTAGCGCTCCATGTGGGCGTCGGCGCTGACGAGGTCGTGAAGCATCTGGATCCCGCTGTGGAATCCGCAAACGGACTCTGAGGTGAATCCCGATCAGTACCGGCACCGCTCGTACCGCGTTCGATCGTCTGCAGGCGCAGATCACCGAATGTCGTCGGTGCCCTCGCCTGGTGGAGTGGCGTGAACAGGTAGCCAGGGAGAAACGGGCTTCGTTTCGAGACGAGGACTATTGGGGCCGCCCAGTCCCCTCCTTCGGCGACCCCACCGCCCGATTGCTGGTCATGGGACTCGCACCGGCGGCACACGGCGCCAATCGAACTGGGCGGATGTTCACGGGCGACCGCTCCGGCGACTGGCTGTACCGGGCGCTTCATCGGGCGGGCTTCGCGAACCAGGCGGAGTCCACCGACCGCGACGACGGACTCCAGCTGCGGGACGTCCTCATCTCTGCGGCAGTGCGTTGTGCCCCACCCGCCAACAAACCGACCCCCGCGGAACGAGAAGCGTGCGGTTCGTGGCTGCGTGCCGAAGTCGACCTCATGCCCGACATTCGAACCATCGTCGTCCTCGGTAGCTTCGCCTACGTGCAGACGCTCCGAATCTTGCAGGCGGGCGGAATCGAGGTGCCCCGTCCTCGCGTCCGGTTCGGACACGGCGTCGAGGTCTCCCTCTCGGGATACACCCTCCTGTGCTCGTACCATCCGAGCCAGCAGAACACCTTCACGGGTAAGCTCACCGAAGAGATGTTCGACGAAATCTGGAGTCGTGCCCGCACGCTGATCGACGCATAGCTTCCGGGCCATGAACCAGGCCACTCGAAGGTATCGCTCTCGGTGGGGGTCGCTCCTCGCGACGCTTCGCCCCGCATTCACCGTCCCCCTGTTCGTCGCAGTATCCGCCACGCACCCGCTGAGCGCTCAGCAGGTCGGTGGCATCGAACTGATGGAGCTCAGCATTGCCGAGGCCCACGAGGCGATGCTCGCTGGGACACTGACCGCTCGGGCTTTGACCGAAGCGTACCTGCGACGCATCGACGCATACGATCGGGCGGGGCCACACATCAATGCGCTCATCCTGCGCAACCCGCGCGCCCTGGCCCGGGCCGACTCACTCGACACGGCGTTGCGCCGCTCGGGAAGTCTGACCGGACCCCTTCACGGCATCCCCTTCATCGTGAAGGACAACTACAACACGCACGATATGCCGACGACCGGCGGGTCGGCTTCTCTGGCGGGCTCGAGGCCGGCAGACGACGCCTACCAGGTCCGCATGATCCGCGAAGCCGGCGCGATCGTCCTGGCGAAGTCGAACCTCGCCGAATTCGCATTCACCGCGCTCGAAACCGTGGGGTCCATGCTGCCTGGCTGGACCTTCAACCCGTATGCGCTCAACCGCGTTACGGCGGGGTCGAGCGGCGGCACCGCAGCCGCCGTGGCCGCGAACTTCGGGCTCGTGGGTCTCGGCACCGATACCGGGAACTCGATCCGCGGCCCCTCGAGTCATCAGGCGCTCGTGGGCATTCGCTCGACGCAGGGGCTTACGAGCCGCGCTGGGATCATGCCGCTCTATGCCCACCGCGACATCGGCGGCCCGATGACGCGAACTGTCGAAGACGCCGTGCGCGTCTTCGACGTGCTCGCGGGAAGCGATCCGGCCGACCCCGTCACCCAGGAGGCCGACACGCGACGTCCCGAGTCGTACCTCGACTTCCTGCAGGACGACATCCGCGGTGTACGTATCGGTGTCGTAGGTCAGATCGCGTACACGCGCACCGCGGACGCGGAGATCCTGATGCGCTTCGGCGAGGCCATTCACGACCTCGAGCGGCTCGGTGCCACCGTCGTGCGCGACTTCCACATCGAAGATCTGGATGCGCTCCGAAGCGGCACCGGGTGCTCTCGTTTCCGATACGACCTCGAGCAGTATCTGGCGACGATCCCGGACCCCCCGTATCGGACGCTCCAGGAGATCGCCGAGAGCGGCAAGGTCTATCGGACCGTGATGCCGAGTGTTCTGCGCTTCCTCCAGTTCGAGGGCACGCCCGACACCAACGAGCAGTGCATTCGAGGAAGAGAGAAAGAGCGGGAGTTTCGGCAGGGCCTCCGCACCGCGATGGAGGCGTACGACGTCGAGGCACTCATCTACCCGAGTTGGAGCAACCCACCTCGACTCGTCGGCGACATGACGACCCCGCACGGCGACAACAGCCAGTATCCTGCTCCACCCACCGGATTCCCCGCATTGACGGTCCCGATGGGCTTCGTCATGAACGGCACCCTGCCCGCAGGACTCCAGCTGCTCGGGGACGCGTGGTCCGAGCCACTACTCATCCGGATCGCTTACACATACGAACAGGCGACCGAGCACCGGAAGCCACCTCCCACGACTCCGGCGTTGGCCCGCTAGCGCGTCCCAATCACGATCTGGAAATCATCTCACCGCACCGGGATCATCACCCGTCGAAAGACGACCTCCTCGAGTGGGAGTGGCGCCGTGAACAGCTCTACCCACTCCTCGCCCATGCCGACCGACACGGAGACTTCGGCTGCCCCCGGGATCTGACACACGACGAAGCGGCCATCGGACCCGGTCCGAGCCTCGAGGCTCTCTTGCAGGGTGAGTCCGCTGGAGTGATCCACGGGCCACGTCATCTTCAAGGGGCGGTTACTGAGTCCTTCGCCCTGCGCGTCCACCAGCATACCAGTGAGAACAGTCGCGGCCTCGGACCCACTCCCGAGGCAGATGACACTCGCCACCTGCCGGAAAGTCGGAATCGACATTCGAGCGGACGTTTCATTGTCTGCCTCGACGGTGACTGAAACGAGCGTCGAGCCGAGGCCCCAGGCTTCCGTGTCGTCGTGGAAGAAGGTGAGTCGGTGCGACCCGGCAGGTACTTCCGGCAGATAGAATCGCCCATCACCGTCCGTCTTCACTTCCAGGCGAGTCCCGAAGACGGAGACGGTGGCATCGGCCAGACCCCGCCCGCGAATACTGTCCCATACGACGCCGCGGATCGCTCCCTGCACCGCGCTGCTCTCCATCGAAATCGCGCCTGTAGCGAGAGGGGACACCTCTCCACCCACGTCTACATAGCCGAGTAGCACGAGCTCCGACCGGTTCCGTCGCTCGCGCAGTCCAAACTTCGGCATCCGGATGTACCAGTAGCTGACGATCCACGCGCCGGAGGGGAGATACTCGAACGAGACGGAGCCGCCCGCTTCGTTGTCGGGCACGTCCCCGAGGGTCGTGTACAGGAAGTCGAGGGTGCGTAGTTCGGCAGTCGTACTGTCCACCCAGATGGTGCCTCGAATGTCGGGCACGTCGTGATCACGGGTCGGCTCGAACGCGAGACCGACCAGAGTCGGGTCTCCCGAGTCGCTCTTCGCGATCGAGAAACAATGTTGCGCGAGGAATG
>JBDGVS010000015.1:0-17176 GCA_039585535.1 Gemmatimonadota bacterium
CGCCACCCCATCCGCCGACATCGGTCCTGGCATGGAGGGCCCCGACGAGGGTGAGAACACGACACACTTCTCGATCGTGGACTCCGACGGCAACGCGGTTTCGGTGACCACGACGATAAACTCCTGGTACGGCAGCAAAGTGACCGTGTCGGGCGCCGGTTTCGTGCTCAACAACGAGATGGATGACTTCGCCGCAAAGCCGGGCACTCCGAACCAGTTCGGCCTCGTGCAGGGGGAAAACAACGCGGTCGGCCCGGGGAAGCGGATGCTCTCGGCGATGACGCCGTCCATCGTGCTCGGCCCGACGGGTGAGCTTCGCATGATCACGGGGACCCCCGGCGGTTCGACGATCATTACGACCGTCTTCCAGACGATCTCCAACGTGCTCGACTACGGGATGAACGTCGTGCAGGCGGTGAATGCTCCGCGCGTACACCACCAGCATCTACCCGACCAGATCTACTTCGAGTCGGGTGGCCTCGACCTCGCAACGGTCGAGGCACTCGAGGCTCTGGGACACCGGGTCGTGGAGCGTGGCGACGTGTCTGGCGACGTTCAGGCCATCCTCATGGACGGAGGAATGATCACGGCGTGGTCGGATCCCCGACGCGGCGGAGCCGCGATCGGATACTGATCAGGTAGCCCGTCGCATGCACGAACTCCAGTCTGTCCTCCCGTACTTCCGCCCCTACCGGCGCGGCCTCGTGGCTGGCCTCGTGTGCGTCCTGTTCGCCAACGCCTTCCAGATCGCAGGCCCGTGGTTCATGAAGCTCGCGATCGACGGGCTGGGCACGCCGGACATCACGATGAGGCGCATCTCGTTCTACGCGGCGATGATCGTCGTTGTGGCGTTGATCGGGGGAGCCTTCCGCTATGGGATGCGGGAGTTCCTCAACGGTATCAGCCGCAAGATCGAGACAGACCTGCGGAACGACTTCTTCCAGCATCTGCTGCGAATGGATGCCACGTTCTATGGGAGCACGCGAACCGGCGACCTGATGAGCCGAGCCACGAATGACACCCTGGCCGTTCGCATGGCCGCAGGCCCAGCCATCATGTACACAGCCAACACTGCGGCGAGCTTCGCGTTCGCACTCGGCTTCATGATCTGGATCAGCCCGAAGCTGACGGCGTTCGCGATGATTCCGATGCTGGCCCTGCCCGCGCTGGTTCTCTTCTTCGGCCGGATCATCCACAGGCGCTTCGAAGAAATCCAGGAGCAGTTCTCGAGCCTCTCCACCTTCGTGCAGGAGAATCTGACCGGGGTGCGCCTGGTTCGCGCCTACACGCAGGAAACAGAGCAGAGACGACAGTTCGACACCTTCAACGCGGACTATCGAACACGGAACATGCGTCTGGTCCTCACCGCGGGCGTCTTCCACCCGTTGCTCATGCTGATCGCGGGCACGGCCATGATTCTCGTGACCGGCCTCGGTGCGATCGAGGTCATGGCCGAACGGATTACGCTCGGCGATTTCGTGGCATTCGGCTTCTACCTGACCCTGCTGGTGTGGCCCATGATCGCACTGGGCTGGGTTGTGAACCTGTATCAGCGGGGGGCGGCTTCCATGGGTCGACTGAACCGCATTCTGGAGACGGAGCCCGCGGTCTCGGTACCGGCCGATCCGGTCTCGATCGATCAGGCGACGGGAACGGTGGAGTTCCGTGGAGTCGGATTCACGTATCCCGAGACGGACCGGGCGGTTCTGAAAGACGTGAGCTTCTCCGTCGAGGCCGGACAAACCGTCGCGATCGTCGGTCCGACGGGGTCCGGCAAATCGACCATAGTCGCGCTACTCGCTCGCCTGTACGACCCGACTCAGGGGACAATCATGCTCGATGGCACCCCGCTCACGGCAGTAGATCCGGCCGAACTGAGGGGGCGAATCGGCATGGTACCCCAGGACCCCTTCCTCTTCTCGGACACCATCCAAGGCAACATCGGAATGGGCATCGAGTCGAGCGACCGGAGCGATGCGGGCGAGGCGGTGCAGCATTCCGCAGAGATCGCGCAGCTTCACGAACAGATCGTCGACTTCCCAGACGGCTACGACACGATCCTGGGGGAGCGCGGCATCAACCTCTCCGGTGGACAGAAGCAGCGCGCTACACTGGCACGAGCGCTCGCCCGTGATCCGCTGATCCTGGTGCTCGATGACGCGCTCAGCGCCGTCGACACGCACACCGAGGCCGCGATTCTCGCCGACCTCCGCGCCGTAACCGGCACCCGGACCGCGTTCATCATCAGTCACCGGGTCAGCGCCGTGATGGACGCTGACAAGGTCCTCGTGCTCGAGGACGGACGCATCGTCCAGGAAGGGACGCACGAAGAGCTGATCGGGGCAGAGGGAACGTATGCCCGCCTGCTGAAGCGACAGCTGCTGGAGCAGACCATCGCGGAAGAGCTGGCGGTCGACCGGCCGGCCTGACCCCCTCGGGACTAAATCCGCTCGAGAATGAAGGCCGGGGTGAAGCGGGTCAGGTACGCGGCCAATACCGTGAATTGTCCGGTGAGCAGCAAGAATCCGAGTACGATGAGAAGCACACCCGAGGCTTTCTCGACAATCGGGATCCATGTCCGAAAGCGTTTGAACGTCTGCAGGAACCAGTCCAGTGCCAGCGATGCCATGAGGAAGGGCACCGCGAGCCCGAGCGAGTACACCGCGAGAAGGCCGACACCGGCCCACATGGTGTCCTGCGTCATCCCATACGTCAGAATCGCCCCGAGAATCGGACCGATGCAGGGTGTCCACCCCGCCCCGAACGCCATCCCGACGCCGAGGGTCCCGAGATATCCCGCCGGCTTGTCGGCCAGATGTATCCGCTTCTCACGCAGCAGCGGAGTCAGCTTGAACACCCCTGCGAGGTGGAGGCCAAGCAGGATGATGATCACTCCGCCGATCCGCGCGATCCAGATTTCGTACTGCCGGAGGAACTGCCCGAGGAACGATGCGGAAGCACCCAGCAGGATGAAGATCAGACTGAAGCCGGCCACGAAGAGGAGCGAGTGCATGAACGTCGCCTTCCGGTTCACCCCCTCCTGCAGGTCTTCGAGACTCATGCCGGTGACGAACGTCAGGTAGCTCGGGACCAGAGGGAGCACGCAGGGGGACAGGAATGAAAAGACCCCCGCGGTGAATGCGACAATGATGCCCAGCTCGACTTCGTTCACTCTTCGTTCCTCATCGATTCGTTCACTTCTGCTTCCCTCTTCTCCTGCGCTTCGAGGCGCTCACGAGCGGCACGCTCCTCAGCCCCCGCCTTCCGGGCCTGACCATAAGCTCGAGCACCCGTCGCGATACCCAACCAACCCGCCATGAAAGCCACGAACCATCCGACCACGACCGGGAAGATGGCGGCAACCACCGCTACCGTCAGTACTCCGATCGAGAGCAGCCCCAGAACCGTTCGGTCTTCTCGCCCCAGTGTGCGGTCTCCTGCCAGCGCCTCGCCAAGAGACTCTCCGGCTCGAACGACAGACGCCATCGAGAGTCGACCCGCCGATGTGCCCATGGCTTTCAACTGCTGCTCGAGCCGGGTCGAAAGTGGCTGGTCCGGGTCGAGCGGTGCCTGGGGTCCCCCGAGCGACGACGTGCGTGCGACACTTATTGGAGACGACCTGCCCGGTAGCACGATCTCGGCTGAGCTCGCCAGGTCGGCCAGGAAGAGGCCCTCGAGCTGCCTCCCCATATCCTCATCGAGAACGCCCACGTCCAGCTCCCAGTTCCCGATCAGACTCGCGGAATTGAGGTTGCTCGAGCCCACGCGGCACCAGACCCCGTCGACCACGGACGTCTTGGCGTGGATCATGGGGCCCTGCCATTCGAAGATCCGGACACCCGACTCGAGGAGGTAGCGGTACCCCCCACGCGACATCGAGCCGACGATCGGCCAGTTGTTGTGAGCCGGCGTGAGGATACGGACATCGACCCCCTGTTTGGCCGCGGCGGCGAGCGCCTCCGCCAGTGGGCGTGGCGCCACGAAGTAGGCGTCGGTGATCCAGATCGATCGCCGTGCCCGGCTCGCTGCCAGGTGGAGCGTGCGATATACGCGCCCTCGGCCGGGTTCCCCCTCGATCAGCCATACCGGAACCCCGCCTGTCTCCTCGCGATCAGGAAGCGTGGCGGCCAGGAATATCGGATCTGCGACACGATTCCAGAACGACTCGAATGCGCGGGCAGCGGCTAGCGCTGCCGGGCCACGGATCTGAACTCCCGTATCTCGCCAGGGAGCACGGGCCGGCGAACCGGCCCATTCCTGCCCAACGCACAGCCCACCGAGGTGGGCCACCTCGCCATCCACCACCACGAGCTTCCGATGGTCTCTCTGCATCGCACCGAAGGGATGCGCGACCGCACGGCGTGGCGGATTGAATGCTGTGAGGTTGACACCCGCGTCGCGCAGCGGCTTCCAGAAGCGGGCTGGCGTCGCCCAGCACCCGACCCAGTCATACACCAGATAGACAGGGACACCCTCGCGCGCCTTTCTGACAAGTGCATCACGGAACCGTCGCCCCACGTCGTCGTCACGCACGAGATAGTTCTCGAAGTAGACGAACTTCGTCGCGGATGCGATGGATTCCAGCCACGACGCGAAGGTCGTGGGCCCGTCGAACTGAAGCGTCAGTTCGTTCCCACTGATCGTCTCTCCGCCCGTGACGCGAGCAAGGTCCATCCAGGGAAACCGACGCTCGACCTCGGCACCAGACGGAGGTCGAAATACGAGCGGGCGGGTGAGCGATCCTTCGGGGCCGTTCAAGTGACTCCGGAGCCTAGGCGATCCTGGAAACGGTAGGTTATCAGCTTGTACGCGAGCTTGGCTACGAGAAAGTCCGGAGCGGGAAGCCCGGGCGTCGGGGCGAGCTCAACGATGTCGGCGGCTACGACCTCACGCTCCGCAAAGACTCGGCGGAGAAAGCGCAGCGTCCGATACCAGTCGCCACCACCCGGCTCGGGTGTTCCTGTCGACGGGACGAGAGATGGATCGAAGTAGTCGACGTCAAACGTGAGATACACGTGGGGCCCCAACGCCTCGAGCGCACGATCCATCCACTCGTCGCTCTCCCACATCTCGTCGGCCCACACGAGCGTGGAGCCGGCGTTCGCCGCTGAGACATCGACCTCCTCCTGGCTGACACCGCGAACGCCGACGGCGACCACGTCCGCGCGGTCCAGCACCCGCGCCATGGCAGACGCGTGAGAGTGCGGCGTCCCCTCGAATTCGGCGCGAAGGTCGGCATGGGCATCCATCTGGAGCACGCTGAGGCGCGCAGCCGGATCCCTGGCCGCCAGCCGCTCCACCTGAGCGAGAATCGCCGGCGAGGACACGGAATGTTCACCCCCCAGCATGAGCAAGAACCGATCGGCACACGCCTCCGTGACCCGAGTGTACGCCGCTTGTAGCTCGGCCATCGCGGGCCCCGCGCCCGCGCGGGTCAGCTCGACGGCGGGAAAGGTATGGATCCCAATCAGGTCACCCGGCTCACATCCGAATTCCTGGTCGTGCAACTCCACGTATCGCGAGGCCGCAATGATTGCCTCGGGCCCTCTCCGTGTGCCGCCCCCGAATGAGGTGGTCGACTCGTACGGCACCGGAAGGAGAGCCGCGTCAGAGAGCTCGAACGAGTCGCTGGCGTCGTCGAGCCCCAGGAAGGTGTGGGGCAGTTCCCAGGGTAAATCACCCAGCTGAGCCGGCACGCCCCTCGGAGCGGCGTCCGTCGTGCCGCGTCCCACGGCATCTTCGTCTCGTCGGTTCGGCACGCGTGTCCACTCCGTTGGTCAGCGAACGATCTCGATCGGGCAAATGAGCCCCTCGTTGGTCAGCTCCACTCCAGCGTCCTGGCACGCCTTGCACAGTCCGTAGATCTCCAAACGTCTGCGAACCGGCAGGAAGCCGTACTCCGTCCGGAGGCGATTCTCGATGTGATAGAGCTCGGCACTATCGAACTTCGTGACCGTCGCACACTCGACGCAGATCATGTGCTCATTGACCGAGCGGCCCGAGAGTCGGTGCTCGTAACGCTTGAAGCCCTCACCGAAGTCGTGCTCTTCGACGAGCCGACTCCGCACGAGGAGGTCCAGGGTGCGGTAGATCGTCGCCTTACCGATCCGCTCACCTCGCTCTCGGAGCGCCGTCTCGATGTCGTCCACCGAAAGATGCTCTTCGGAATCGAAGACGGCTTGTGCCACAGCCGCTCGCTGGTGGGTAACCGGAAGGCCCCGGTCCCGCAGGAAGCGACCGAAGAGGCGCAAGAAGGGGGGAGACCCCTGTTCCGCCCCCACCGGCTCCGCACTCATCGTTCGACGGCCTCGATGAACACGTCGTCGTACTCCTCCATGAGTTCCTCGAATCGGGTGGCTTCGGCCTCGACCTGGACTTCCCGCGGCTCACCCGAACCTTCGCCGGCACGGCGCACCACGCCCTGCATGACCGGAGGGAACCGATCCGGCTCCGCCTCACCGACACCGGTGAACGTCGGTTCGACGGTCACCCCCTTGCCCGTGTGCTCGGCACTGTACGCTACGGTCACGACCTCGCGCCGTTCGTGGCCAGGCTGGAAGAGGCTCACCGCGATGAGTCCCGTCTCCCGACGTCCTCGGCGGACCGGCGGAAAGATCCACAGCCGGTCGATGTATTCGATCCCGAGCTGGTCACGCAGCCTGATGAGGGTACGAGGCAGCGCCTCAGGCACCCCAGGGTCGTCCTTCTTGGCGGTAACGGGAGCGCTCATCCGTCCTGCTCCAGCGTCCGTTCGACGGCCTTTCGAGTGGCCTTGAGCACACGCTCGATCGCCTTATCCATAGGACCGGGGACTACCGCGCCCGACGCCTTTACGTGGCCGCCGCCGTCGAACTTTCGAGCCAGTGTATTCACGTCGACCTTCCCATTCGACCGGAAGGAAATCTTCACCTCACCCTTCTGAGTGGAACGGAAGAGGAGTCCAACCTGGGTTCCCTCGATGGATCGCGGGATATCGACGATGCCTTCGAGATCCGCCGCCCCTGCTCCGAGCGCCTTGTACGGCTCCAGCGGAATCGTCATCCAGGAGATCCCCGACTCTGCCTCATGCTCGAGCGTCCCCAAGGCGTGTTGGAGAAGTTGATACTTCCGCATCGGTGACGAACCATAGACCAGTTCGTTCATGCGCTCAGGCTCGACGCCGCGAGCCACCACCTCGGCCGCAACCCGGTGACACCCTTCCGTCGAATTCTCGAAGCGGAAGCCTCCGGTATCGGTGAGCAGCGCGACGTAGATGCCCTCTGCGACCTGGTCCGTCCAGGGCCCGTCAGCTGAATGGATGAGATCGTATACGAGCTCACCTGTGGCACACGCCGTCGAGTCTCTGAACGATGTGCCTCCGATCGCGCGATCGCCGATCGGGTGGTGATCGATCACGACGGTCGGCAGGTGGCGGATCATGTCCCACACCCTCCCGACTCGCGATACCTCACCGGTATCGAGGACGACGGCGACATCCGCGCTATCGCAGAGGTCGCGTGCCCTCCTCGAACCAGCAGACACGATCCAGTCCTCGTGCTCGACGAGAAAACGGAAGGTGTCGGGAAAGGCGGTCGGATTCACGATCCAGGCCTCGGTGCCGTTGGCCCGGAGCCACGAGGCAAGCGCAGCCTCGGAGCCCGCACCGTCCCCATCTGCATTCAAATGGGTCGTCAGAACCGCACGCCGGGACGCCATCAAGGCGTGTCGTGTTTCGGTGACCGCCGCCGCTCTGTGTGCGGGCGTCCGGTAGCTCAAGGAGAATCCTGACCCTGAAGTGGAAGTCGAGTCCGATTGCCGGACCCGTCAAAGCTACCGCGGCCGGGGGGGTGCTCGCTACTGACCGCGATCAGCCGTGGCGCGCGCCCGGAAGCTTCTTCCGGAGCTTTGCCCACGTGGAGGCCAGGTGAACGGTTCGTGGAGCTTCCACACCCCCGATGGTCGCATGTCGAAGCGCGCGCCGGAGGGCCTCCGGTCGGTTCGGATGATGAGGCACCCGAACGAAGGCGTTCCCGATCTCACCGACGGTATGGGCGTCCGACCCCGCACCACGAAGCTTCCCGAAACGATCGGCCAGCGTTCGGGCCTGATCGTTCATCGACGCCGAGTGGAGGCGCGCATTGAAGACCTCAACGACATCGCACAGGGCACCGAGGCGTTCCGCATGGACCCCGCCACCGCCCTTGCCGGCCGCATAGGGATGCGGCAGGTAGGAAATCCCACCCTGGTCTCGAATTCGCTCGATGGTTTCTTCGGCGGGCGTACCCTTCGGAATCTCCTCCGAGAGATACAGGCCAATCACGTCGATGCCCTCACCCGTCTTCACTTCCTCACCGGGAATCACCCGCTCCGGATACTTCTCAGCCATGCGCAGGGCGACATGCAGCCGGTTGTGATCCGTGATCGCGAGCCGCCCGTACCCTTGGGACAGCGCGGCTTCGAGCACGGCCTCCGGATCGGACAGGCAGTCCCAGGAGCCTTCCGTGTGGAGGTGTAGATCCAGGGTGAGCAACGACTCCTCACCCGCTCGCGCTCGGAGTACTTCGAGCGCACGATCCGAGGCTCCATGGAGGGCATCGAGATCGCCGTCGTTTTCGATGACGATGTCCGCCCGCTCCCGTTTGCCGTCGGCGCTCATCTGAGACGCCGCGATCCGGCGCGCCTCCTCAGCGGTCAGATCTCGATGCTCGACCATCCGGCCGATACGCACGTCCTCGGGAGCGTCGACGAACACGACGACGTCGAAGTCCCCCTCTCGGCCCGTTTCGAACAGCAGCGGGATCTCCGACACGACGAGCCCCGCGTCCTCCGCACGCCGTTGCTCCAGCCAGGTCGATCGGAGTCGCCAGATCTCGGGGTGCAGGATTTCTTCGAGACGCACGCGTTTCTCGTCGTCGCCGAACACCAGGTCCCGCATGCGCCCTCTGTCGAGAGTACCGTCGGCCGCGAGCACACCCTCTCCGAATGCATCGACGACCGCTGCGAGGCCGGGACTCCCGGGCTCGACTGCCTCCCGCGCGAGGGCGTCGGCGCTGATCACAGGAACGTCGGCCTCCGACCAGCGCGCAGCCACCGTCGACTTACCGGACGCCACGTTTCCCGTCAGTCCGACAGACAGCATCAGCGGGCTCTCCCCATCATGAGCCGCGCGCCGTCCACCACGTCACCGCATCGAAGAGGTAGACCATGCCAACGTACTTACCGGTCAGTCCGACCAGACTGAAGAGGAACGCTCGCCGGGCACTGTAGCGAACGATCCCCGCTACGAGCAGCATGTTCGGCGAAGAGAGCGGCAGGAGGTTGAAGAACAGGATCGCCCATCCTCCCCAGCGCTCGATCTTCGTACGGAAGCGATCGTACCGGGCCTCGCCGATGACGTCGTCGATGACACGCTCGCTGAACGCTCGCCCGATGCCGTAATCAATCGCCTGGGCTGCGAGTGCGGTGGACACAGCGAGCGCCACGAGCAGCACCTCCGGGTGTCCCTCGGCCTGATACACCGGGATCAACGCCTCTACCGGCATCAGGAGAAAGAAGAGATATCCGGCGAAGTGGATGATCCCGAACGAGAGCAGCGTGGGCGTCCGACCCGCATAGATCTCTCGACCGACCGTGGTCGAGACGAGGAGAATCGCGACCAACGCGGTGACCACCGCCGCCGTCATCCGGGCGCGGGTCATCGGCCCCTCCGAGTCACGACTTCGAAGTCATCCGCCGTCCCGCGGACGCGATCCGGGCCGAGGGAGATGATGGCCACCGAGTCACCACGTGGCTCCAGCTGGTATACGGAGCCCCAGGGGTCCCGGTGCATGTCCTGGCCCAGATAACGAAAGTCGAGCCATCCGAGCCAGGCGGCACCCGTCGGCAGCTGCCCCGTGAGCCGTTCGTGCTCGACGACGTTGCGTCCGATCTGATCCATCTCCTCTTCCGCACTCCACATGGCGATCGGCACCAGCACCGGCGCCGCTGCGTCACCCAGGATGGCGCGCGTCTCCGGGAAATAATACCAGACACACACACCGAGCAGGACGAGCAGGAGCAGGCGACTCACCCCCGGCCCCGCCTCATCTGAGCACGCATCCCTGCGGACCAGACGAGGTAGCGCTCGAACTCGTCGATCGGCGGCGTCGCGTCCGGATCTCCGTACGCGGTATCCAGGCGCCACGCGAGATAGGACCGCGGCGGGAGCGGCAAGAACGGTGGGCGGCGGTACCAGTCGCGGGCGCGGAAGGCCCACGCCGCTCCAAGCAGGTACGGGATCAGCCGCGGACGACGGACCGCCATCTTGGCGATGTTCCAGTACAGCGTCGACTCTCCTTCAGATCGAAGACCGCCCCCAGGGGACGAGGGATGCCCGGGAAGGATCGGCCAAAAGATAACGAATCAATGAGGAGCAAGCTCCGCGAATGACCTGGAGGGTATTCGTCACGCTGATGACTTCGGTATCTTCAAGGTCTTAGCCGAACCCTCCTCTCAACCCCGGTTCGATGGCAACGCAAGAACGGGAATTTCTCGAGACGACCGACCTCGCCGGCCTCTCGCACGAACAGCTGCTCCGCTTCTACCGCACGATGGTCACCTCGCGTCGTATCGACGACCGAGAGATGAGCCTCAAGCGGCAGAACAAAGTCTTCTTCCAGATCTCCGGGGCCGGACACGAAGCCGTCGGCGTCGCCGTCGCCGAGCACTGCGTGTCGGGTCAGGACTGGTTCTATCCGTACTACCGGGACCGGGCGATGATGCTCGCCCTCGGTCAGACGCCACTGGACCACCTGCTCCAGGCCGTGGGCGCAGAAGCAGATCCCGCCTCGGGTGGGCGACAGATGCCTGCTCACTTCGGTGACAAGCGCTTCAACGTACCGACCTCGTCTTCGCCGACGGGAACGCAGTTCCTGCAGGCGGTCGGCGCCGCGGAAGCGGGCTTCAAGGCCGAGCGCATTCCCGAACTCGCCGGCAAGATCACGCCACACCACGAAGACGAGATCGTGGTGGTCTGCACCGGGGACGGCGCGACGTCGGAGGGAGAGTTCTGGGAATCGCTGAATACCGCGTGCAACCTGAAGCTTCCCGTCGTCTATGTGGTTCAGGACAACGGGTACGCGATCAGTGTGCCCATCGAGGTTCAGACGGCCGGCGGCAGTGTGTCCCGGCTCGCGTCTGGCTTTCCCGGACTGCACATCGTCGAGTGTGATGGGACGGACGTGGTGGATACGTATCGCGCCGCAGCCGAGGTGATTGCGTACGCTCGGGACCGCAGGGGTCCCTCGATGCTCCACGCCCATACCACACGCCCCTACTCGCACTCGATGTCGGACGACGAGCGTGCCTACCGCACCACGGAGGAGCGGGAGACTCAGGCGGCTCGGGATCCCCTCACGCTCACGCGCGCCCTCTTGATTTCGGTGGGCGCTGCCACGGCCGAGGAACTCGACACACTGGAAGCCGCAGCCGAGGCTGAAGTGGCTGCAGCAGCGGACGAAGCCTTGCTGTCGCCCCAGCCGGATCCGTCGACGGCGATGAAGCACCTCTTCTCGGAAGACGTCGACCCCACGTCGGCCGACTTCGACACCGAGGATCAGCCTCAGTACGAGTCCGACAAGCTTCTGACGATGGTCGACCTCCTCAACTCGTGCATGCGCACCGAGATGGAGCGGAATCCGCGCATCGTGGTGTTCGGCGAGGACGTGGCTGACCTGTCGCGCGAGGAGAATCTGGGTGAAGTGAAGGGCAAGGGTGGCGTCTTCAAGGTCACCCATGGATTGCAGGGGCAGTTTGGCTCGGAGCGCGTATACAACTCTCCGCTCGCAGAGGCGAACATCGCCGGACGCGCCGTGGGCATGGCCACGCGAGGCATCAAGCCGGTCGTCGAGATTCAGTTTTTCGACTACATCTGGCCGGCGATGATGCAGATCCGAAACGAGATGGCCACCATGCGCTATCGCTCGAACGGATACTTCTCGTCTCCGGCCGTCGTTCGGGTGACTTACGGAGGCTATCTGAAGGGAGGCGGGATCTATCACTCCCAGACGGGTGAAACGCTCTTCACGCACTCCCCCGGACTCCGTGTCTGTATGCCGGCCACTGCGGAGGACGCTGCAGGCCTGCTTCGGACGGCGATCCGTTGCGACGACCCGGTGCTCTTCCTCGAGCACAAGCATCTCTACCGCCAGGTTTACAACAAGGGCCGCGACCCGGGACCTGACTTCATGATTCCGTTCGGCAAGGCGAAGATCTGCCGAGAAGGCACCGACGTCACACTCGTAACGTGCGGGGCTCTGGTGAAGCGGAGCATGGACGCCGCGAAGATCGCCTCTGAGAAGCACGGCATCGAGACCGAGGTCATCGACCTGCGCACGGTTCACCCCTTCGACATGGAGCGCATCGCGGACTCCGTGAAGAAGACGAACAAGGTCGTGGTGGTCCACGAGGACAGTCTCTCGTGGGGTATCGGGTCAGAGATCGCAGCGCGGATTGCAGATGACCTTTTCGAGTACCTCGATGGACCGGTCAAGCGAGTGGCGTCGATGGATACATGGGTCGCCTATGCTCCGCAGATAGAGAACGTCATCCTGCCGCAGACGCCGAATGTGGTCGATGCGATCGTGGACCTGGCCGCGTACTAGACGGACGGAGGAAGCGCCTCTCTCAAGAAGACCCCGGATCTCCCTCGAGACCGGGGTCTTTTTGCTTACTCGGGCACGCGCCTTGCCCCTATAGTTCGGTCACCAGGCGGACTTTCGAGCACATCCGCGCACTATTACGGGACCTACCGATGCCCAGAGCGGACATCCTTGCCGATCATATGCAGGCATTAGCCGGCCATCGCCCTCGGACGCGAGGCCTCCTTCCCATCGCCGCCACATGGCTCACCTTCGCGGGCTGCTATGATCAGGCGCCAGTTCCGGGGAACGAGACCAGTGAGCGCGTCGACGTCATCAACGACGAGCAGGAGCTCGAGCAGAGGGTCACCTATCCGGAGACAAACGTACCGATCGACGCGGCTGCTCAGCCGAGCGCAATGCTCGACGGAGCCGCGCGAGCGCTCGGTCCAGGCGGAGGTCCTGCGCTGGCCCCCTCCTCGATCACGCTGACACTCAAAGCCGAGGCAGATCCACCCGTCGTCGATGGGACAACGGTCCAGGCCACATCGGTTTGGCAGGCTTCTGGGAATCGCGCCATCGTGAGCTACGGCGTCGTCGGCTCAACCGCACTCGGAGGGATCGACCTTTTTCAGGTCACCGGGAACGGGACGCCGCGTCTGCGCTCCAGCGCAACCTTTGGCGATACCGACATCCTCGCCGTGTCGATGGACGACAACTATGTCTACGCAGCTCAGGCCTCATCGAACGAAGCCTTGTCCGCTCCGGCCGTCATCGAGCGACTACGCCTGGAGGGCAACAACCTCACGCTCGACGGGAGCATCCAGCTCCCCCTGTCGAGCTTCACCACCACCAGCGTCGCCAGCAACGGCCTCCGTCTGTACGCCACTTCGGGTGATGCAGGCGCCGTGTTCGGGGTGGATCCCAGCACCATGGCAATTCTCGGCGAGTATGCGCTGGACGATGCCCGGTGGGTCGCCTTCGACCAGCCCAACGCGCGAATTGTCGTGGCCCAGGGACAACCCGGACGCATCTCCGTCTTCACGGAAGGTTCGTTTCCCGGAAGCTCACTCGAGCTGCTGAACAGTTGGCCGTTTCCGGGGGCGGACATCGCTCAATCGAAGACGACGGTCGAGGTACACGGGGGGAAAGCCTTCGTTGCCGCCGGCCCCGAAGGAGTGCAAATCGTCTGCCTGGCGAATGGGCAGGTGATCGGGTCCGTACCCCGTCCCGACCCGGCAAGCCTCGGCCTCGACCCGTCCGTCGTGGTAACGAACGCGGTCACCGTGCAGGATGACCTCATGTTCATCTCGAACGGAGAAGCTGGAGTCTACGCGGCCGCCGCGGACGACTCGTTCGAGAGTGACGACTGCAACGCGCCCACCATCAACGTGCTCGGTCGGTTGCGCTTCGACGATCTCCAGTCTGCCAACCATGTCGCGTACCTCGGCGACGAGCTCTACGTGGCCGCAGGGCTCGGCGGCGTCAAGATCGTCCAGGTGCGAGTCCGGTGAGCGACGCTCGATAGTGGCCTGAGCGCGCGCAGCTGCCTACCGCTGACTCAGAAGCGGAAGCCAAGCGTGAGGGGGATCAACCGAGCCGTCGTCTCGGCCTGGAGCTGTACATAGCGGATCTCGGCGAAACCTCCGAAGCTCAGCCCACCGAGAGCGACCCCGAAGCCCCCATGGTACCCGGGTTCGGTCGTGATCTCGAGTTCGTCCGGAGGGCCGGCCTTGGTACGGTATGACCCCACGCCTGCAAGGAAGTAGGGCTGGAGGCCAATGCCGGGCAGATGAAAGATGAGACTCCCCGAGCCCACGAGAACTTCAGGCTCTGCAAAGCCCGCCCTGGTCGAACCCAGCCGATGAAACGTGCCGTCTCCGCGCAGGCTGAGAGGCAGCGTCGGAAGCCTGACCTCGAGTCCCACCTGCAGGTGGTAGCCGGCCTCGGCCACCTCCGTGATCTGGCCGTTCGGTGCAGTGAATCCACCGCCCAGAAGAAGGCGAGGCTGGGCCTCAGCCACCGCAGGAGCAGCAGCGAAGAGCACAAAGAGGCAAAGGAGACGTTTCATGATGCGACCGGATCAGTGAGAAAGCTGGAGTACATACCGAAGAGCTGGAACGCAGGTCCCTGACCGGCCCTCGTCAGAGCACCCAGGTAACGCCCAGAATGAGCGCCAGGTATCGGTAGTCGTCGTTACCAGAAGCGAAGCTCGTGAGACCGGCGGAAGAATAACCCAGAGACATCGAGACTTCCCGCGCCTGATCAACGGCATAGCCAAGCCGGAGATTGGAACGTAGCGAGGCACTCGGATCGCCGTCGGTCGTCACTTGTTGAACACCGGGAGCGAACTCGACGAGAACCGACCAGGGAGCAGGCCGGTAGAGCCAGTAGCTGGTCACTTCGACGATGCCGTAGAAGTCCGGATCGAAATACCCCTCGTCGAGATTCTTCTCGAAGGAGAGGCCTCGATGCGCGAGCCCGAGCGAGAAGCCCGCCCCGAGCCGCCGAGTGACTCCCGCAAACCAGCCCCGGCGGGCGTTGGCCTCGTCTCCCTCGTACTCCCCAATGCTGAGGCTCCCGTCCACACGCCATGCGGTGCTCGGGAACCATCGGGCAGAGAGCACCGCTGTCGAGCTTCGCACACCCCGACGCGCCAGAGCAGCCGTCTCGTCGAGCCCCTCGGACGAGACGTCGAGTGAGAAGCCGAGCGGGTTCCTGTCCGGGGTGCGGATCCCCACATCCAACGCGAGAAAGGTCGGGTCCCCGGTGCCATCCGTGGCGCTGCCGCCGACGCCGCCCCGGAAACGCCAACCCGGTGATGCCTGGTACTCAGCCGTGAGTCGGCCACCGTAGGCTTTTTGTTCGAAGGAGAAGGAGCCGCCGTCCTGCTCTAGCTGCTTGTAGTACCCTCGACCCCGCAGTACCAGGCGCGGCGTAAGGGTCCACTCGCCATCGAGAGCGGTCGTGACCATCCGATTCCCGTCGGAGTCGTCTTCCCCCGTCACCGTCGGTCTCACGTCGGGTGAGAGAGATAGACTCACCGCCCGGTACTGATCCCGGATCTCGGCATTCTGTGGCTCGAGATCGGACGCTCTTCGGAGGGCGTCCAGCGCTGCCGCATCCCTATTCTGTGCACGGTAGACCTGGCCGAGCGTCGCCCACGCCGGCCCGCTCGCGCGATCGGCATCTACCGCTCGATCCGCGGCCCGTTCTGCCTCGATCAAGTGGCCGGCGGCCGCGTGCGCCTTCGCCTTCCCGCTCAGGGCAAGCATATCCCCTGGTGCCTGCGCGAGCACCGCGTCGAACTCCTCGATGGACCGAGCATGACGTCCGGCGTACCCGAGCGTCGTGGCCAGGCCGATCCGGGCTTCGACGTCATCCGGATTCTCCGCCAGGAGTGCCTCGTACGCCACGATGGACTCCTCAGCCCGTCCCGCCCAGGCTCCCGTCTGCGCTCGGAGGCGACGCCCGGACTGATGCTCCGGAGCGATCGAGAGAAGCTGGTCGTAGCTCGCGAGCGCCTGATCGGTCTTACCCGCCCACGCTTGAAAGAGAGCGCGCGCGGAGAGAGCGTCGGCATTGTCCGGCACCACCGCCAACACCTCCAGAACCTCTGCTTCCGCCCGCGTAATATCCCCGCTCCAGGCATAGATCCGGGCGCGCGCGAGACGGGCGTCGAAGTTGTTCGGCTCGACTTCGACCAGGCGGTTCAGCAGCTCGAGTGCCGCGGAGTACTCTTCCCGCCAGGACCGCATCTGGCCAACCCGAAGCAGGGCGAGTCCGTCGGCCGGGTCGCTCTCCAATCTCGAGGAATACAGATCGAAGGCACCGTACATGTCGCCCTCAGCCCAGGCCCTGTCGGCGGGGTCCACGGGCGCCACCTCCTCTCGAGCGCCATCCAACCGGGCAAGGAAGTCTGCGGCGGTAGGGTCGTCGGGCGCCAACGCCTGCACGCGCTCGAAGTACTGCCGGACCTCATCCAGATCACCGGTCCGCCAGGCGGCGAGCCCCAGCCCGACGAGCGCGTCCACGTTGTTCGGCTCGGCTCCGACCACCAACGTCATGAGACGTCGAGCCTCCGCGGTGTCACCGTTACGCAACGCCACATACCCGAGCCCCGTCCGCGAATACTGGTCGTTGGCACACGTCGTCAGCGCTCGCTCGAAGAGTCTGCCGGCCGCTCCGATGTCCCCGTCCTGGTACGCAGCCCAGCCGGCCTCGGCATCGACCCCTGACGCACTCGGGCATCGATCCTGGGCCCGAACGACCGCGGGTGAGGCGAACACGGCGAGGAAGACGAGGGGCAGGACCGTCGTCCTTCCACGCCGCGATGGGCTCATCGAGCTATCCGGATCGAGGGGTCGCCGACGGGGGTCGGTCGATGGGGTCGAGAGCAATTCTCGGTGCGGTACTCGTCGGGTCAAGGATCTCGACCTGCGCTCACACCACCCGGACCCCTGGTTCGATCCGGTCGGCCCAACCTTTCATCCCGCCGCGCATGCTGGAAACGTGGGCGACTCCCGCTTCAACCAACCTCTGAGATGCGGTCCTGCTCCGCTGTCCACTGCGGCAGTACA
>JBDGVS010000016.1:0-16698 GCA_039585535.1 Gemmatimonadota bacterium
ACCTTATCGACTGGGCTCGGAACCGCTCGTAGCTGAGTCCGCCCGGGGTACATCGTCCCCGGGGCCAGCACCACTGCGGTCTATCTCGACCGCCCCACCGACCCCCTCGGCGAGGCGGTCGAGGCTTTTTCCGAGTTCCGTGCTCTGGGCCCGCTCCATCGACATCGCCCAGTAGCCCATGAGAGGGTTTCGCCCCAGGTCACCGCTCTCCTTCCAGGAAACCCGGGTCCCGCCGTTCGTCGGGGTGAGTGTCACCGTGCCGAGCGTACGCATCGGGGTCTCACCAGCCCCGACCACAGAGACCGCATAGGTGACTCCGGTACTCGCGGCTTGTTGGATCTGGAAGCTGCCAGTCCCGAACTCGCGGCTCTCCCAGGCGATGATGGCGCCGGCGCCTCGCTCCGGCCCGGTGCGTGTGATCGAGTCCGGCCATGGGGTCCACGTGCGCCAGCCTTCGGGCGAGTCGAGGTACTCCAACAGCGACTCCGGCGTGGCAGTGATCGTGGTCTCCGCAGTCGCCGACCACGTGCCCGGGAGGAAGAAGCCGATCGCCAGAAAGGTGATCATGAGAACGGCCACACCACCCAGGACGATCGTACCGGGTCCGAAGAGTCCACGTATCATGATCGATCCTCAGGCAGGGTGGCGAGTACGTCTCGGAGGATCGGCCACACCGTCTCTGCAATTCGGCGGTGCCCCTCGGGCGTCGGATGAATTCGATCGTCCTGGTTGAGCTCGGGGACGCCGGCGACTCCGACGAGAAGGAACGGGATCAGGACGGCATCCTCCTCTTCCGCAACGGCCGGGAAGACCGCTCGAAAGATCGAAGTATACGCGTCGCCGAGGTTCGGAGGGGCCTCCATACCGGCGATGACGAACCGAGCCTCGGGGTACCGCGTGCGCGTCCGACGAATGATCTCCGTCAGGTTCTCCTCCATGACATCGGGGGCCTGGCCGCGCAGCCCGTCGTTCGCGCCGAGTTCAACCACCAGAACGTCGAGCGGCTCACGGAGGATCCAGTCGAGCCGCCGCAGTCCACCGGCGCTCGTTTCGCCAGAAACACCTGCGTTTACGGCCTGAAACGGACGTCCCTCGGCCTCCGCCAACCGCGCCAGAACGGCTACGTACCCGTCGGCCTCGAGCTCCAGCCCGAACCCGGCGGTGAGGCTGGTGCCCAGGAAGACGACCCGCGGCCCTGTCGCAGAGGGAACCCTCACCCCGGTCGCGACCACCATGGTGGAATCCGACCCGGACCCGTCTGTGACGGCAGGCGCATCAGGTCCCGCGCAGGCGACGACCGTGAGGCAGGTGAGTGTGACGAGTGAGCGAATCATGATGATCGTGGCGGAGGGGCTGGAGAAAAGCTACACGAGTGGCGGCAGACCTCTACCCGTGCTGAAGTCGCTCGACCTCGAAGTGGAGGCCGAATCGTTCGTCTCGATCGTCGGTCCTTCGGGCAGCGGGAAGACCACACTGCTCGGTCTCCTCGCCGGCCTCGACGAGCCGACCCGTGGGCGCGTCGTGCTCGACGGCTCGGACATCTCTGCCATGAGCGAGGACGGGCGTGCCGAGTTCCGAGCGCAAAACGTCGGCTTCGTCTTTCAGACCTTCCACCTCTTTCCGACACTTACCGCCATCGAGAACGTGCTGGTGCCGATCGAGTTGCGTGGAGAGGCCGCGACGGCTCGGGAAAGTGCGGAACGACTTCTCACGCGAGTCGGGCTGGAAGGGCGCCTCGACCACTATCCAGCCCAACTCTCCGGCGGTGAGCAACAACGCGTGGCTCTGGCTCGCGCCTTCGCCAACCGGCCATTGATCCTCTTTGCCGATGAACCCACCGGAAATCTCGATCAGGAAACCGGGGGATCGATCGTCGAGATGCTGGAAGAGTTGAACCGCGAGGCGAGAACGACTCTCGTCCTGGTGACCCATGATCTCGGACTCGCCGAACGAGCCGATCGGGTGATCGCGCTCGCCGATGGTCGCGTCGCATCGGACCGACCGGGCGCCTCGCGAAGTCGACCACCCACGACGGTCGGCGCGTGACAGGCAAGCCGGGCAGGGGCGCTCCGTTGCGCCTCGGATTCGCCGTTCGCCTCGCCCTGCGTGAAAGCCGCCATGGGCTCCGCAGGGTGGGGATCTACATGGCCTCGATCACGCTCGGGGTGGCCGCTCTGGTATCGATCCATTCGTTCCGGGACGACTTTGCCCGTTCGGTGCAGGAGGAAGCGGATGTCTTGATGGGCGCCAACGCGCGTCTATCTGGCGATCAGCCGTTTGGTGAAGAGGTGCGGGGCGTGCTCGATTCGCTCCGCACTGCGGGTGTGCCCGTTGCTCGACTCACGACTGTGTCCTCCATGGTGCTCGCGCCCGCCACGCAGACGGTGCGGCTCCTTCAGGTGCGCGCCATCGACGAGGGGTACCCGTACTACGGCGCGGTCACCACCGAGCCGGCGGGCCGCTGGGGTGCACATCTGGAGCAGGGGAGCGTCCTCGTGGATCCCGCTGTGCTCACTCAACTCGGAGTGTCCGTCGGAGACTCCCTGGTGATCGGCCGAGTCCGGGTCTTGATCGCGGGCACCGTCGACGATCTTCCCACGGACGTCGCATTTCAAACTGCGATCGGCCCGCGCGTTCATGTGTCGCATGAGACCATGGCGACCGCAGAACTCGTCGGATTCGGAAGCCTGGGGCGGTACGAGGCATACCTGCGTCTTCCCGTGGAGGAGGACCGTCGGGCGCTCCGCGAGCGGTACGACGACGTGTTCGGCACCGCCCGTGTGGGCTACCGCCTCGCGGAGGAGCAAGCTCGTAGCCTTTCCAATGGGGTTCGCTTTCTCGGGCGCTTCCTCGCGCTGGTGGGCCTCGCCGCACTCCTCCTCGGTGGAGTCGGTGTGGCCAGCGCCATCCACGTGTACATCCGCGAGCGCCGTCCGAGTATCGCGGTGTTGCGCTGCCTCGGGGCCGGGCAGCAGACCGCCTTTCTGGTCTACCTGATCCAGGCCGCACTGCTCGGGCTTCTGGGTGCCAGCTCAGGCGCGATCCTGGGCGTGGTGCTGCAAGAGATCATGCCGATCGTGCTCGCCGGGGTTCTCCCCGTGGAGGTGTCTACACAGCTCTCCATTTCGTCCGTCCTGGCCGGGCTCGGTATCGGCGTGTGGAGCGCCGTTGTCTTCGCTCTAATCCCGCTCCTCCAGGTTCGGGACATTCCGCCTCTGGCTGCGCTACGCAGCGACTTCGAGGCTCGCACCTCTCGCTGGGACCCCATGCGTCTGGGCGCCTACGCACTTCTGGGTGGGAGCGTACTGGCCCTCTGTATCATCGAAGCTCCCGACCCCGAGCTCGGGGTCGGTTTCGCGGTGGCGCTGACGTTGGCAGCGGGGGCGATCGCCGCGGTCGGCGTAGGGGTCACCCGCCTCACGCGACGGTACTTCCCGTCGCGCGCGTCGTATCCGGTTCGCCAGGGTGTGTCGAACCTCTTTCGGCCACAGAATCAAACCGTCTCGGTGACCCTCGCGCTCGGCTTCGGTGCGTTCGTAATCGGGACCATCGTCCAGATCGAAGGGAGTCTGCGCGACGACCTCACCGTCTCCTTCGGGAGCGGGCAGCCCAACCTCCTCCGTTTCGACATCCAGACCGATCAGCTGGCGGGTATCGAGGAGCTTCTCGGCCCGGACTCCGAGGCCGACCCATCCCCCTTGGTGACCTCCCGCATCGCCTCGATCAACGGACGCACGACGGAGGAATTGCGAGCCATCGAGGACCGGGAGCAGAGACCGGAGTCTTGGGCGATTCGGCGAGAGTATCGCAACACCTATCGGGCTCACCTCGGGCGCGCAGAGGAGCTGGTCAGCGGCCGCTGGTGGGATGGGACGCGAGGCTCGGAGGACGGCACCGAGATCGACGCCGGCGATCTTCCGCGGGTCTCGTTGGAGAAGGATGTAGCCGGGAGTCTTCGAGTCGGCCTCGGCGACACCATCACCTGGGACGTCTCGGGCATTGAGATTCCGTCCGTCGTCACGAGCCTGCGCCGGGTCGACTGGGGACAGCTGGAGCCGAACTTCTTCGCGATTCTCGAACCGGGCGTCCTCGACGACGCTCCGCAGAACATCGTGCTCGTCGCCCGCATCCCGGACGCCATCGAGCGTGCGCGCGTCCAGCGCGCACTCGTCGGCTCTTTCCCGAACGTCTCGGCTCTGGACTTCTCCCGTGTTCAGGAGGCGATCGAGTCGGTTTTGTCGCGTGTGCGCCAGGCAGTGGCCTTCCTGGGTGGCTTCAGCGCCCTCGCAGGCATCATCGTCCTGCTCGGAGCACTCGCGACCTCGCGAGCGCAGCGACTCCGTGAAGGGGCGCTGCTCAAGACGCTCGGCGCGACACGACGTCAGGTGCTCACGGTGCTCTTCTCCGAATACCTGGCGTTGGGTTCGATCGCTACCGCAAGTGGGCTGCTGCTCGCGGTGGTAGCCGCTGCGATCGTCGTGCCGGCGGTGTTCGAGATCGACTACTCGCTGCGGTTCGGTCCCATACTCGCGATCTGGGTCGTGGTCGTCTCACTCACTGTCGTCACAGGTCTCATGGGGTCGCGGGATCTTCTTCGACGTCCCCCGCTGCCTGTGCTTCGGGACGCTCCGGAGTAGCCCACCCCTCAGTCCGCAGCGATCTCTCGAAGCGAGTCGTCGGAGAATCGGACGTTGGATTCGTGATGGCAGTCATCGCAGGACACGGGGTGTGGAATCCGCAGACGCTGCGACTTGAGCGCGAGGGCGGTGCCACACTTCGGACAACTCCCGATGAGCCGAGTGATTGTGAAGCTCTCGATGTACCGTTTTCGAGCCAGGACAGCACCGGTGAGCAGCGCACCGATGAACCAGACCGCATGCGGTGGGATGATCGCCACGAACGGGGAGATCACCACGAAGATGGCCATCGTCCGAAGTGCGCCGCCGACCCGCCATGTGCGACTGCGGGGCGTGATCCCAGCCTGTACCGGGACGGCGTCGAAGCCGAACAGGGTAACCTCACCCTCGAGCTCGAAATCTTCGGCTCCGTCCATGGTGGCCCTGCGCGAGGTCACCCGCGCGCCGCGAATGCGCGCAGGCGATCTCCGGCTTCGTGCAGCGTCTCGATGCGTTTGCAGAACACGAATCGAGCGAGCGAATGACCGCGCTCGGGAACGCTGAAGAAGCTTCCTCCCGGGACCGGGGCGACGCCCGCCTCGGCGGTAAGACGCCGACCGAACGTCATGGAGTCCTCGTCACTCAGCGCCGAGAAGTCCGCGAGCACGTAGTAGGCGCCCTGGGGAAAACGGCACTTGAAGCCGGCTTCCTGGAGCGCCGATACCAGCACGTCACCGCGCTCTTTGTACTTGGTCACCATGTCCGAGTAGTACTCGGCCGGCAGCTCGTCGAGGCCGACGGCGCACGCCTGCTGCAGCGGAGCGGGCGCACCCACCGTCAGGAAGTCGTGCACCTTTCGGATCGCCTCCGTGAGCGCCGGAGGGGCGACGATCGTACCAATGCGCCAGCCCGTGACGCTGAACGTCTTCGATAACCCTGAGATCGTGATCGTCCGATCTCGCATTCCGTCGAACGTCGCGAGCGGAACGTGCTCCCCTTCGTAGTAGATGTGCTCGTAGATCTCGTCGGTGATCGCGATGATGTCGTGCTCGATGCACACATCGGCGATCGCCTGCATCTCTTCGGCGGTGAAGACCCGTCCCGTCGGGTTGTTCGGCGTGTTGATGACGATTGCGCGCGTCTTGGAAGAGATGGCCTCCTCGAGCATCGCCTTTTCGATTCGGTAGTCCGGTGCCTCGAGCGTGACGAACACCGGCTTGGCTTCGCACAGAATCGCGTCGGGACCGTAGTTCTCGTAGAAAGGCTCGAAGACGATGACCTCTTCTCCAGGATCGACCACCGCGAGCATCACCGCCGCCATGGCCTCCGTGCCACCACAGGTGATCGTAACCTCCCGCTCCGTATCGATCTCCATGCCGTAATGTGAGGCATACTTCCGTGCCAACGCGTGCCTCAGGTCGGGCGCACCCCACGTGATCGCGTACTGATTCACATCGCCCCGGATCGCGTCGCACGCGGCTTCCTTGAGCAAGTCGGGCGCAGGAAAGTCCGGGAAGCCCTGAGCGAGATTCACCGCATCGTGCTCTCGCGCGACGCGCGTCATCTCACGGATGACTGATTCGGTGAAGGAATGTGTGCGTCGGGCCGTGCGCTCGAGCGGATGGGTCATGTCGGGGCGAAGAGCAGGGGAGATGCGGGCAAAACGAGCGCCATGATGGACAAGGCCTCGTTCGGGGGCAACCGTTGGGCGTGCTTCGGTTGGCGTGCCTGGCGCACATGGATAGCATTCCACCATCGATGTCCTCTCGTCCCGCCAGTGGAGTCCACGTGCGCTCATCCTTCGCTCTGTTCGTCGGCGCCCTCGGCTGCCTCGCCGTTGTCACCCCGGCGGTCGGCCAGGACAGTGCACTGCTTCTCGAAATGAACGTCGGTGCGGCCGTGCCGATGTCGTCCTTCGCGGACGGGACCGAAACCGGGCAGGGAGCCGAGTCCGGGGTCGCGTTCGGCCTCGGCTTCACACTCCCTCGCTCTGAGCGAGTCGCGCTCTACCTCGGCTTCGACCAGCAGCGTTTCGGCTGCGAGCCTGCCGGTTGTAGCGAGGGTGGTACGTATGTGGCCACTGGCTTCGACGTAGGCGTCCGCTTCGCCCTGCTCACCGGAACGGCGGTAGTCCCGTGGATTCGGGTAGCCGGGATCACGACCCGGGTCGAAACGAGGGACCTCCCCGACCCGAATCAAGGTGTTTCCGAGCTCGGATTTGGGTTCGAGGCAGGTGCGGGCGCCTTGATTGGGACCTCCCGTATCGGCGTGAATCCGATGGTCACCTACTCCTCGGTGAACTCCGATCTCCCGGGAGGGGACTCACTCGGCCTCCGATACCTCACCGCTTCCGTGGGCCTCGTAGTGCCGTTCTGAGCTCCATCGCACGGGTCTGGCCCTGTCTGCGACACCCCCTCAACTTCACGCCCCATGACCTGTGACGGCGGCGAGAGCCGGGACCGTGCCGCCGGGTACACCCCCTCCGGAGATGACCGATGACCAAAGCCATCCGCTCCTCGCAGCAGACGACTGGAGCGGCGATACGCGCAGCTCTGATCGGGGTCGCGCTCATGGCCACCGGTGCGGTGAGTGCCGAAGCGCAGGAGGCGCCCCTCAAGATCTTCATCTCGGTGGACATGGAGGGCATCGGAGGAATCGGAACGGGCGCCATGACCTCCGCCTCCGGTAAGGACTACTCCGTCGGGCGCCAACTCCTCACGGATGAGGTAAACGCAGTCGCGGCAGCGATCTTCGCACACACACCGGGCGCGGAAGTCCTGGTGAACGACTCCCACGGGGATCACCAGAACGCGCTCCACACTCAACTCGACCCACGACTGACCTATATCCAGGGCGCGATCAAGCCACTGGGGATGGTGCAGGGTCTCGATGGCTCCTTCGATGGCGTCATTTTCCTGGGCTACCACGCCAAGGCAGGGGATCCCGACGGCTTCCTCGCACACACGGGATCCGGCTCGGTGAAGGGGCTCTGGCTGAACGACGTCGAGGTGGGCGAAGGCGGGATGAACGCTGCGTTCGCAGGCTCGCACGGCGTCCCCGTCATTCTCGCGGTGGGCGACTCGGCCGCCGCGGCCGAGCTATCGGACCTCCTCGGTGCAGAAACCGTAACCACCAAAATTGCGGAGACACCGGCGGCGGCGCGTCTGATTCACCCTCAGCGGGTCCACGCTCTTCTGACGGAGGGGACCACGGCGGCGCTGGATCGTCTGGTGGCCCAAGGGTATCGACCCCTCGACCTCGGCTCACCGGCCCGCATCCGCATGCGGTTCGCATCCAGGACCCATGTCGACATCTTGATGTCGATTCCGGGGATGTCGAAGGTCGACGGATACACCGTCGCGTACACCGCGGAAAGTGCGGATCAGGCATACCGTCTCATCCGACTCATGTACCGTTTCGTTCAGATCTGACCGGAATTTTCGATGCTCCGAAACACACTCCTGTGGGCTTCCACCAATCCGTTTCTCGCGGAGAAGCTTCCACGGTTCCGATTCGTCCAGAAGGCGACCCGCCGCTTCATGCCCGGGGAAGAACTCACGGACGCGCTCGCCGAGTGTGCGGTGCTCTCCGAGCGAGGTATCACGTCGACGACGACGCTCCTGGGGGAGAACCTCACGTCGCTCGAGGAAGCCGACGGCGTCGTCGAGCATTACGTCGGGGCGCTTCGCGAGATTGAATCGAGAGGACTCCAGACGGTCATCTCGATCAAGCCAACGCAGCTCGGGCTCGACTTCGGCGATGAGGAAGCTCGGAAGCGCCTCGCGCAACTCTGTGACCACACGGATTCCATCGTGTGGATCGACATGGAGGGCTCCGAGTATGTGGACCGGACCCTCGACCTGTTCCGGAGCGTGAAGCAGGAGAAGGGCAATGTCGGTCTCTGCATTCAGTCCTACCTCCGCCGAACCGCGGACGACCTCGAATCGCTCCTTCCGCTCGATCCCGACATTCGCATTGTGAAGGGGGCGTACAACGAGCCCGAATCGCTGGCGTTCCCGGACAAGTCCGAAGTCGATCGAAGCTTCGTGACACTCACGCAGACATTGCTGCGGGCGAGACGGAACGGCGGGAAGGGGAAGCCAGTGCTCGCCACGCACGATCCCAAGATGATCGGGGAGACCAACCGGATCGCCTTCGAACTCGGGGTCGAAAAGGACGGGTACGAGTTCGCGATGCTCTTCGGGATTCAGCGCGACGAGCAGGACCGCCTGGTCCGTCAGGGATACGGGATGCGCGTGCTCGTCAGCTACGGCGAGGCCTGGTTCCCATGGTACATGCGTCGGCTGGCCGAGCGACCGGCAAACCTCTGGTTCGTGGCCAAACAGCTCGTAGGGTGAGCGCTGGCGAGCGGCTCGCCAAGGACGGGGGGTCGCCCCCGGATGCAGGCCCTCGCCCGGTCGATGACGACCCCGGTCGCTGGTGGGCCCTCTTTGTCGTGTCGGTGGCCATGCTGCTCTCACTCTCCGCATGGATGACGGCCACGGCGGTCGGTCCGGAGCTTCAGACACGCTGGTCCTTGAGTCCGGCGCAGGTCGGTTGGCTCACCACCACGGTTCAGCTGGGATTCGTCGTGGGGACCGCGCTGGCTGCCGTCCTCAACCTCGCCGATGTGATCCCGGCTCGGGTTCTCTTTGCGGTGTCTGCGGCGCTTGCGGCGGGCTCCAACGCATTGCTGTTGTTCGTGCCGGGATACGGCGCGGCCCTGGGAGCCCGCTTCCTCACGGGCGCGTTCCTCGCGGGGGTGTATCCGCCCGGAATGAAGATGATCGCGACCTGGTTTCGCTCGGGTCGTGGCTTCGCCATCGGCACGGTCGTCGGGGCGCTGACGGTAGGGAAGGCGCTCCCGTACCTGCTGAAGGCCATCGGTGGTACTGGTCTGAGTGTCGTGGTGAGCGGCGCGTCGATTGCGGGGCTCCTGGCGGCGGCCCTCGTCGCCTGGAGTTACCGCGACGGACCGTATCCCTTCGCCCGACGTCCATTCGAGTGGGCTCGCGTGGGCCGGATTCTGAGGCACCGCGACACGATGCTCGCGACTGGGGGCTATCTGGGGCACATGTGGGAGTTGTACGCCATGTGGACGTGGGTGCCCGCGTTTCTTGCCGTCGCGGCGGCTGGCGGCACGTCGACGAGGGCGGTCGACCTCGCAGCGTTCGGAACGATTGCCGCCGGGGGACTCGGCTGTGTGTGGGGAGGGCTCGCCGCGGACCGTATCGGGCGTGCCCGCGTCGTGAACCTCGCCATGGCCGTGAGCGGCCTCTGTTGTCTCGTGGCCGGGCCAGCTCTAGCCGCGCCCTTCTGGGCCGTGGCATCGCTCTGCTGGGTCTGGGGCTTTTTCGTAGTCGCGGACTCGGCGCAGTTCAGTGCGATGGTCACGGAGGTCGCGCCGTCCGACTCGGTAGGGACCGCGCTGATGCTCCAGACATCGCTGGGATTCCTTCTGACGATGGTGACGATCCAGGCGGTGCCTCTCGCCGTGGAACAGGTGGAGTGGAGATGGGCCTTCGCGATGCTGGCGCTGGGTCCGGTCGCCGGGATCATGAGTATTCGTCGCCTGGTGCGACGTCAGGAGTTAGGTTCGCCCGCGCATATTTATTAGGTCTGCTCAGCGGTAACACACTCTGAAGCACCCGCCTTCGGCCCACTGAATCCATGTTGCATATCGCGATCGCCGCAGGCCTGGTGCTCGGCATCGGTACCGGGCTGCTCGGTGCCGCCGGCTCCGACCTTTTCCTGACCGTCGCACTCGCATCGGAGCCCTTCGGGACGGCATTCATCAATGCGATCCGGATGGTGATCATCCCGCTCGTGATGGCTGTCATCTTCACCGGGGTCGCGAATCTCGGGGATCCACGAAAGCTGGGACGGCTCGGCGGGACCACGCTGGCCTTCTTCTGGGCCACGTTGATCCCGGCGATTCTGATCGGGATGGGCGTGATGCACCTGGCGCTGGCCTTCGCCCCCGACATTCCGATCCCCGAAGCAGCCGCGCGGGAAGCGCCGGCGCTTCCGAGCTTCATCGACTTCCTCGTGAGCCTCATCCCCAGCAATCCGTTCGCCGCCGCGGCAGACGGTGCGCTTCTGCAGCTGATTGTGTTCACCGCGCTCCTCGCTGCCGCGGCCGGGACCCTCGAAGAGGAGAAACGCCAGCGCCTCGTCGACTTCGCAGAGGCGCTTTCCGACGCCTTGATCCGGCTGGTCTGGTGGATTCTCTGGACCGCCCCCATCGGCATCTTCGGGCTCGCGGCCCCGGTCACGGCCCAACTGGGATGGGGTCTCATCCAGAGCCTTGCCGTCTTCGTGGTCGCGGTCATTCTCGGGCTCGGCGTGTACATCGGCGTCGTCTACCTGCCGCTCCTCAACTTCGTGGGGGGAATCGGCCCCGTGCGCTTCCTGACGGGGACGTTCGGAGCCGCCTCGATCGCCTTCTCGACGACGAGTACGGCTGCAGCACTCCCCGTCACCCTCGAGGAGGCAAAGCGCTCGCTCGGTGTGTCCGATCCCGTCGCTGATCTGGTGCTCCCGCTCGGGGCCTCCATGTACCGCGCCGGATCAGCCCTTTTCCAGGGCGCCGCGATCATCTTCCTGGCGCATCTCTTCGACATCGCGATCCCCCCCGCAGCGATAGGCGGCGCGGTACTCGCCACCTTCATGGTGTCGCTGACCGTGGCACCGGTCCCGTCGTCGGGTGTCGTGACGCTGGCGCCCGCGCTCGATACGCTCGGCATCCCGCTCTCGGGGCTTTCGATTCTGCTCGGCATCGACCGCGTCCCGGACATGTTCCGGACCACCACGAACCTCGTGGGTCAGATCACGACCGCGGTCGTCGTCGACAACTGGGCCGGTGGGGACGGGTCATCCGCCAGCGCGAAACCGGACGAAGGCTGAGGGCACCGACGGGGAGTCACGGACCGTCCGGCGTCCGTCTCCTTCTCATGGTCCAGATCGCCACCGGAATCACCGGGACGACGTAGTAGGCGAGCACACCGTACGACAGCGTTCCGTACCCTCGTGCGATGAGGTCGGTTAGGCCGAAGCTGCTGATCGCCGTACCCAGGACCAGCAGGCCCATTGCCACGGCTGGCCGTAGCCACTCCGGCATGGGCCGTCCGCTGTCTTCATGCAGGCCAGCCACTCGCTCGTTCAGACCATGGATCAGGCCAGTGCCGGTCTCGATGAGAGTGCCGAACAGCACCACCTGGAATGCGACCTGGAATGTGCGCGAGCCGATCGTTTCCAGGAGGACGGTCGCGGGGACGGTCGCGTCGAGGATCTCCGGGTACAGGCCGATCATCGGCAGGTAGAAGAGCAGTCCGGGGATCATCGCGATGGGGCCGGTGAGGGCCCCGGCGACCAGCGTCTCGCGGCGCGTCTGATGGAGTCGCAGGGAGGCGAGGACCGGCGGGATGACGGCCAGATTGTAGCCGGCATAGAGCAGACCCGACATCATCCACCCCGTCCCGATGGGAGCCGCGTCGAGCCCCGCGATGATATCGTCGCCGAGCGTCCCGAAGCACCACAGGAAGAAGACGATGTAGACACCGTACAGAACGAACGACCACAGGGAGAACGCCCGCTCGATCAGCTTGCTCCCACCGACGATCAGCGCTCCGACAGCCACCATCACCGCGATCACGCCGATCCAGTAGTTCAGGCCGAAGGTGTCTCGCATGATCTCGCCGGACGCGGCAGCGACCACGGCCAGAACGACGAGAAGGAGCCCCACGTACGACGCCTCGAAGAGCCACCACGACGGACCGAGAAGCTTCTTGAAGAAGTGTCGGTAGTCGTAGGCGCTCCACTGCCGGGCCAGCTCGAAGGTGGCCATCGCAGCGGCACTGAATACGATCGTGCTCACGAGAATGGCGAGCAGGCCGCCTTTGGGCCCCTGACTCAGGAAGAACTGGGAGAGTTCGGCTCCGGTGCCGTAGCCCCCTGCGATCACAACGGACTGGAAGAGAAAGCCCGGGAGCAGGTAGCGACGAAAGATGCTGTTCTGGTTCATTGCGCGAGAATACCTGCACTGCTTGACCGGCGCGAGTGACTCGCCGATGCTCGCTGCGATCCTCGCACCAGGAAAACCATCATGGCTCGACCTGCACTACTCCACCTGGTCCGCGGGCTTCTGATCGCCTTCGCGCTGGCCAGCCTCGGTGCGCCCGACGTGAAGGCGCAGAGTGCCCCGGTCGGCACCCCGGACTATGACGTCGTCATACGTGGTGGGCGCGTGCTCGATGGGGCAGGGAATCCGTGGATTCGTGCGGACGTGGCGGTCCGCGCGGGTCGCATCGTGCGAATTGGACGCGTCGAGGGCTCCGGTCGTCGGGAGATCGACGCTACCGGCTTGTACGTATCACCCGGATTCATCGATATGATGGATCAATCCGGGAGCGTGCTCCCACGCAACGGGCTGGCCGAGAACAAACTCCGCATGGGGGTGACCACTGCGATCGGCGGAGAAGGGGGCACGCCCGTGGGAGTCGATGAGATCGAGACGTACTTCACGGGACTCGAGGAATCGGGCATCTCGATCAACTTCGGCTCGTACTACTCCGAAAGTCAGGCTCGCGTCGCAGTGCTGGGCAATGATGCGCGCGCACCGAACGCCGACGAACTCGAACGCATGCGAGAGATCATGCGCTCGGCCATGCGGCAGGGCGCCATGGGGATGACGACGGCCCTGATCTACCCTCCCTCTTCCTTCGCCACGACCGAAGAGCTGGTTGAGGTAGGACGAGCGGCGGCCGAATTCGGCGGGATCTACGCCAGCCACATCCGGGACGAGGGGGAAGGATTGGTCGACGCGGTCCGGGAAGCCATCGCTGTCGGTGAGGGGTCCGGAATGCCGGTCGAGATCTTCCACTATAAGGGCGCCTTCGAGCCTGGCTGGGGCCGCATCATCCGGGAGGCAGCCGGCGAGATCGAGTCGGCCCGGGCCCGCGGCGTGGATGTGGCCGCCGATGTCTATCCGTACACCGCCGGAGGCACGGGCCTCGAAGCTACGATCCCGAGTTGGGTCTTCGATGGCGGGGCGGACTCCGTGCGTGCGCGGATCGCTCGGCCCGAAGTGCGCGCTCGCCTGAAGGAGGAGCTGGTGACCGGCTACCCGGGGTGGTGGAACATCGTCGAGGCCGCCGGCGGGTGGGATGGCGTGGTGCTTGTCAACGCCAGGAACGCCGAGAACGCACGCTTCGAGGGCCAGTCCCTCTCCGAGATCGGCGACGCGCGGGGAAAGGACCCGGCCGACGCTGCCTGGGACCTCGTCGCTCAGGGTGAGGGTCGCGTCATGGCGATCTATCACATGATGAGCGAAGACGACGTGCAGTGGGCGCTGCAACGCCCGTGGGTCAGCATCGGCAGCGATGCGGGGGCGGCGCTTTCTCCCGGCGTCATGGACGGGCTCGGACTCCCTCATCCCCGAAGCTACGGTACGTTCCCACGAGTTCTCGCACGGTACGTCCGAGACCTCGGTACACTCACCCTGGAAGAAGCCATCAGAAAGATGACCTCATGGCCCGCCACACGGATGCGCCTCGAGCGACGAGGGGTGCTCCGTGAGGGGGCGTGGGCAGACATAACCGTGTTCGATCTCGACCGCATGGACGATCGCGCCACCTACGAAGAGCCTGTGCTCTTTCCGCACGGAATCGAATTCGTGTTGGTCAACGGAGTCGTCGTGATCGACGACTCCGGCCACACGGGTGCTCGTCCGGGCCATGTCCTTTACGGACCTGGAAAGGACCTCGGCCGATGAGGCTCGATGCGCTGCCGGTCTGGCTCAGCGAGCTACTGATGGTCTTGCTTCTGCTTCTTGCGGCTGGTCTTGCCTACCGCCTCACGGTTCGAGTCGGCCGAGAGGCCGTTCGAAGGGCGGCCCGGAGTACGCCCTACACGTGGGATGACCGCATCATTGAGCGTGGGGTCCTCCGTCGCCTGGCGAACGCGGTCCCCGCGCTGCTGCTGTACTACGGGATCGGGCCGGCTCTGGAGCTGAGCCCCGCGCAGATCGCCGCTGCAGAGAGTGCCTCTGCGCTCGGAGCGGTCCTGGTCCAGCGTGTGACTGCGTCGGTCATCGTCATCAGCGTGGCAATGGCCGTCAACGCACTCTTGATGGCCGCGAACGACATCTATAACGACTCGTATTCGGAGTCGAAGAATCGGCCCATAAAGGGCTACGTTCAGGTGGTCGGGCTGGTGATCTGGATCACCGCCGGTGTGATCGTCGTATCGACCCTCGCCGACCGGTCACCCGTGGTCTTTCTCTCCGGACTCGGGGCGCTCACCGCGGTCCTGATGCTGGTCTTCCGAGACACGATCCTGTCTCTGGTCGCCAGCCTCCAGATCATGTCCAACGACATGATTCGCATTGGCGACTGGATCGAGATGCCTCAGGCGAACACCGACGGCGATGTCATCGACATCGCATTGCACACGGTGAAGATCCAGAACTGGGACAAGACGATCTCGACCATCCCGACGCATCGCTTCATCAGCGAGTCGTTCAAGAATTGGCGAGGGATGACCGAGGCGGGGGGGCGCCGGATCAAGCGTGCGCTCCATATCGACCTTTCGACCGTCCGATTCCTGACTGACGAAGAGGCGGACCGACTGGGTCGCTACGAGCTACTTCGGGAGTACATGGGAGAGAAGCGCACCGAGCTGGAAACACAGCCAGGGGTCGCCGCTTCCCCCGCAGAAGACGTCATCCCCGAGGTTCGTCGACTGACGAACATCGGGACCTTCCGAGCCTACGTGTTGCAGTATCTGAAGGCGCATCCGCTCGTTCACGACGAACTGACCCTCCTGGTGCGACAGCTGCCTCCGACGCCCAAGGGGCTCCCCATCGAGATCTACTGCTTCACCACAGACACCGGCTGGAGCACCTACGAAGGAATCCAGGGGGACATCTTCGACCATCTCCTCGCGATTCTCCCGGAATTTGGACTCGAGGCGTTCCAGGAGCCGGCTGGCTCGGACTTTTCACGCATCTCAGGCACTGATTTCGGGAACCGAACTGCGGAGTGAATCGTTACCCTCGGACACGTCGATCTCCGAGGGTGACTTCGACGCGGTCCGACCACACCACACGAGCCTGCTCACTCGACCCCGAGTACCGTCATGGATCTTCATGTAGGACGTTCGCTCTCGACTCCTGAGATCACATTTCTACTGGCCGAAGCCAGGGAGCGCACGCTTCTACTCACTGCGTCCCTATCCGACCAGGAGCTGCGTCTTCAGCACGACCCCCTCATGAGTCCGATCGTCTGGGATCTCGGTCACATCGGGCACTTCGAGGACGTCTGGCTCAGAGAGAATCTCCGGGGCGGGGACATCGGATCAGAGGGCCTGCGGGGGATCTACAATCCGTTCGAGAACCCGCGATCCGTGCGTGACTCGCTGCCGCTCCCGTCACTACCCGAGTGTCGCGACTACCTCGGTGCGGTACGTCGCGCCGTTCTCGATGGGCTTTCGACCCTCCCGGGGGACGGCACCGCGCCTCTGCTCTTGGATGGCTTCGTCTTTCGCATGGTCCTCCAGCATGAGTATCAGCACAACGAGACCATGCTGCAGACGCTTCAGTTGAAGCAGGGACGACCGTACGCACCACCGCGGCAGCTGACCGCTCCGGGTGCGGCCGAGGGCGCCCCAGCGCCAGGGTCGATGCTCCGCTTTCCCGGCGGCCGTGTGCATCTCGGCACGAACGACAGGTCCGTCAGCTACGACAACGAGAGGCCGGCACACGGTGTCGACCTGGAGCCCTTCTGGATCGATGCCCACCCTGTGACCAATGGCGAGTATCTCGGCTTCGTCGAGGGCGGCGGCTACACGGACGACGATGCATGGTCCGAGGCAGGAAGAGCCTGGCGCGACGAGGAGGGGCTGGTCGCACCGAAGTATTGGGCCAGGGAAGGCACCGAATGGACGGAGCGCTTCATGGATCGCGTGGTCCCGCTCGACCCGACGCGTCCGGTGATCCACGTGTGCTACTGGGAGGCTGAAGCGTTCGCGCGGTGGGCAGGGAAGCGTCTGCCCACGGAGTTCGAGTGGGAGGCCGCCGCTTCAT
>JBDGVS010000017.1:0-15902 GCA_039585535.1 Gemmatimonadota bacterium
TGCGCGGAATTCGCGGACGTCATCTGTTAGCGTGCTTTGCACGGGTCATCACCTCACAACATTTGTTTTTCGGTATCCACAATTCGGATCACGAAGCACGACATGTCAAGAATAAAAATTCTCAGAGCCGGAAGATCGTTTTCTCGTGCGACGCTCGTCGCCGTCCTGGCGGCAGCAGCGAGCTGCGCCAGCGCCGCAACAACGATTCCACCGCCGCGGACGATCATCATCCACTCGGGTGCTCGTGTTCGCGCCGATTACGAGGAGATGAAGGTCGTGAACGAGTGGGTCACTCGCGAACAGGACAACATCAGCAACGACCCCTCCTTCTGGGTAGTGAGCAATCCGGTGCTCGAAGAGGTGTTCCCGTGGGAGGGCATGGTGGTCAGCAATGACACCGTCAGCCTGCGGGTGCCCCTCGGTGCGGCGGAGGGCAACCTCGTCTATCAGATCTATGGACACCTGCATCTGATGTCGACGATGGGGCGCCAGGCGGAGTGGCTGCCAGAGGCGCCCGATGCCGTCGGATTCGAGTTGGAGCGCGCGATCATGGTTCGGACGGCGGATGCCTGGATTCTCGGTCGTACGGTGTTCGATACGCAGCCGTTCGGTCCGCTCGACGAGTTGGCGTACTCGAAGTACGCTGGATATCTGGACGCCTTCATCTTCACCGCGCGGCCGGGTGAGTTCGCGACGAGTCGGGGGGAGTGGGCACGAGAGAATCCAGGGGCGGCAGATGAGTACCGTGACTGGTTCCTGGAGACCTTCAATCAGGAGCCCCCGGGTATTCGGTCGAACTAGGGGCGGGCGGGCCATCCCGCGGTTGCGGGGCCGCCGTCCGGCGCGATGCGACTACGCCGGAACGACTTCCCACTGGAGTCCGATCGGGCCCTTGTCGTCGACTTCTTCAACGTGAAGGTCTACGCGGCCGGTGCGAGCGAAACGCTCGTTGCTCGGCTTTCCGCCGAAGACGGCGAAGCCAAGAACCTTCACTCGGCACTCGATTCCGTCTGGCGCGACAGCCCGCATTTCCGAGCCTTTGAACGACTTGATCGGAGGCGCTTCGCCGGACTGGAGGCGAAGCCGTAGAATACGGCCGACGTGCGGGGCATCCATTGCATCGAGGACGCGGAACGAGACGCCGGTACGGGTCGTGGTTTCAGCTGACATGAAAGGAAGAGTATCGGCATGACGGCGCCGATGGAAGACACCCCGCAGAGCGAGCTTCAGCTCTCTCCGAAGCGGATGGAAGAGCTCGCGGCGCTTGCGTCACGGCTGATTATCGAGCGCATCGAAGGGTTGCCCAACGAGCCTGCGTGGCTCGGTGGCTCCCGTGCCGAACTCGAGCCGATCATGCGAGAAGACGCTCCCGAAGAGGGCCGTTCCCCGGAATCGGTCCTGGAGCGGGCGGCTCATGAGATCCTGCCGATTGCGGGGCGGGTCGACCATCCACGCTTCTTCGCGTTCGTGCCCTCCTCTCCGACGTGGCCCGGAGTGCTGGCCGACTACATGGCGGCAGGGCACAACATCTTCCAGGGAACGTGGCTCGGGGCGAGTGGCCCGAGCCAGCTGGAAGTCGTCGTGATCGACTGGTTCCGAGACTGGCTCGGCTATCCCGAGACGGCCGGCGGACTGTTCACGAGCGGCGGGTCGGCGGCGAGCCTCGACGCATTCGTCGCGGCCCGTGAGGCCTCGGGGGCTCCCGACGGCGCGACCGTATACGTGAGTGATCAGGCCCATACCGCGCTCACACGAGCGGCCAGAATCGTGGGCGTACGTCCTGAGCGGATTCGGACGATCCCCACCGATGAGCACTTCCGCCTGGATGTCGCAGCGCTGGCTGCGGCGGTGGCCGAGGATCGGGCCGCGGGGTTGAACCCAATCGCGGTCTGCGGGAATGCGGGGACTACGAACACGGGAGCCGTCGACCCGCTGGATGCCATCGCGGATTTCTGTGCCGAGCAGGAGATCTGGATGCACGTCGACGCCGCATATGGTGGCTTCGCCGTCCTTGCCGAAGAGGGACGTCGAGCGCTTCGCGGGCTCGAGCGGGCGGACTCGATCGCCATGGACGCCCATAAGTGGCTCTTCCAGCCGTTCGAGGCCGGATGCCTGATGGTGAAGGACGTCCGGCGCCTCGAGGAGGCCTTCTCCGTCCGGCCCGAGTACATGCAGGATACGGAGTGGGGGCGGGAGCATCCGAACTTCGGAGACCGCGGCCTGCAGCTCAGTCGGTCGTTTCGTGCGCTCAAGGTATGGATGTCGATTCAGACCTTTGGCATGGGCGCGTTTCGGCGTGCGGTCACTTCGGGCATCGACCTCGCGAAGCAGGCAGAAGCGCACGTGCTTGCGTCCGATGTCCTCGAGATCGCCAATCCGGCGTCGCTGGGAATCCTGTGCTTCCGAGTAAATCCGAAGGAGTGCGGACTCGACGACGAAACTCTCGAGGCCATCAATGACGGGGTTCAGGCCCGCATCATCGAAACAGGGACCGCGATGATGTCGTCGACGAGGCTGCGCGGCCTGTACTCGTTGCGTCTCTGTATCCTGAACCACACCACGACCTGGGACGATGTTCGCGAGACGCTGGAGGCTGTCGAGCGCTTTGGGCTCGAGGCCGTGAGGGCCGAGACCGCGTGAGCGACATCTCCTTCGGTGCGGTCTCGGACGTCGACGCCGACGCGGGCGCCCGTGCCCTGGCGCGGCGCCTGGCCTGGGTCGGCGTCGTGCTGTTCTGGTTGGCGCTCGGGGTACTCGTCCTGATGGCGCACGTGGCCGTGATCGACGCAATCCTGCTCTCTGTGCTTCTGGTCGCGGTACCCACGATGTCGATCGCACAGCTGCCACTCATCAAGGGCGCAGTGATCGAGCGGATTCCGGCGTACTGGAGCTCGATCGCGTCTCTCTGGCTCATTGGGACCGCCTGCTGGTTCGTCGGGACCAGAGAGCGTGGCGCGGCTGCCCTCGGCCTTGTAGGGCTTCCGCTTCCGTCGCTTGTGGGCTGGACGGTCGGCCTGACGGGTGCTGCCCTCGCGGTGATCGGCCTCTTCCACTGGCTCGGGTCACGGTTCGGGTCGCCCGACACGACGTTGCTACGTCAGCTGTTGCCTGAGACCCGGGAAGAGAAGGGCATCTTCCTGCTGCTGTCCGTCGCCGCTGGGAGTGGAGAAGAAGTCGCCTATCGAGGCTACGTGATCCCCATGCTCGCTCCACTTTTCGGTCTCACCGGGGCAGTGGTCGTGAGCACCGCCGTCTTCGGGATCATGCACGGCTATCAGGGTACCATGGGAATCCTCAGGACGACCCTGATGGGTGGAGTGCTGGCCGGGGGCTTCCTCGCGTCAGGCAGCCTGTGGCCGCCGATCCTGGCGCACACGCTGATCGACATGCTGGCCGGCGTAGTGCTCGGCGAGCGACTCCTCGTCCGAGAAACGGAGTGACGTAGCCATGGAAGTCGATCTCGCACTGTTGGCCGATGCGGCAACCATCGATGGTGCTGGCAAGCTGAACATCCTGGGCATCTTCGATCGACTCGGTACCTCGGCGTTCCCGACGCGCCATCCTCGACTCAGTCTCGTGCTGCGATTCTCTGCCGGGATCCAGGAGTTGGGACGGCACGAGGTAGCGATCGTTCTGCGGGCGCCGGACGGGAAGGAGGTCGTGCGCATCGATGGCGAGATGAACCTCGCGGGCGGTGTCCACGGGGTGTCCAGCGGGGTACTGGTTCCCCACATCCTGAACATGGACGGGTTGGTGTTCCCGACTGCCGGTCGGTACGCGTTCGACGTTCTGATCGACGGTGAGCATCATGTAGCGATCCCGCTCACGGTCGATGGTCCATCAGCGTCGGCACAGGCGTGAGGGCGGCTTCCGGGGGCACGCGCGCCTGGCACATCCGAAAGGGAAAAGACTTCTTGCAGAAACTTCGGACGTGGTCGATAAGTAGAAGTAGGGAGATGAACCCAAGGAGCGAATGGTGATTCTTCACGTCAATTTCGAAGAACTGACCGCCCTGCGGTCTGGCGCTCGCGTTCTCCTCGATCGAGAGGATGAGGGCGAGGGCTTCGTATTGGCACCATGTGAGGAACGATCCAGGGTCGAATCTTTGCTGCCGCAGCTCGAGGGTGACCTCTCAGTGTCGACGCTTCACGACCTGCGTGACGTGCAGTCTGGAGTGCAGACCATCGTCGAAAGTCTCCGGCTGGAGATGGAGGTCGCTGTCGTCGCGATGCACGCGGCAGATGAAGGTGCCGTGGCCGCGTACTTCGATTTCGCGCATGCGTTGACCGTCGCGCACCGCCTCGACGAAATGGCGTCGGAGATGGAGGCCCTGATCGAGTTGGTCACCGGGTCACCTGCGACGGACGAGACCAGCCGCTCCTTCCTCTTCCCCGACTGAGCCTCACATGTCCGACTCGAGCCGCCTCGCGGCGCTCGAACGCATGCTTGGGAACCGCCCTGACGATTCGCGGCTTCGATTTGGCGTAGCGCTCGAGTACCTGAAGGCCGGACGTACCGAAGACGGGATTCGGGAGCTTCGTCGATACCTCGATGAGGCCGAGGACGAAGGAAATGGTTGGGGACGCCTCGGTGCGGTGCTGATGGAGCTCGACCGTGAGGAAGAAGCCGTCGAGGCGTACCGCCGTGGCGTAGAGTCTGCCGACCGACATGGCCATCCCACGATGGCGGACGAGTTTCGGGAGATCCTGGAGGATATGACGTAGTGAACGAAGGTTCGACCACCACGAAGACAGGGTTCGAGGAGGAGGCTCTCCCGCACCTGGACGCGGTGTATCGATTTGCGCTTCGACTGTCCGGTGCGCCGGATCAAGCCGAGGATCTCGTTCAGGAGACCTTCCTTCGGGCCTTCCGGTCCTGGGGCCAGTACACGAAGGGGACGGCGGCCAAGAGCTGGCTCTTCACGATCTGTCGTAACGTCTACCTGCGTCGTCGCGAGCGGACTCGACGCCACGATGACATCGTCGAGCAAAACGTGGGTCACGAGGGGCCGGGTCCGAGCCCGGTGAATCCGGTCTGGACGTCGGTGCTGGGCGTCGACCCCGAAGGTGACTTCTTCAACTCGATTGTCGACGCTCGAATCCTCGAGGCGCTCGACGAGCTCCCCGAGGAGTACCGGACGGCGGTCGTGCTGTCCGATCTGGAGAGTCTCTCGTACGCGGACATCGCCAAGCTCATGGAGGTGCCGGTGGGCACCGTGAAGAGTCGACTGTTTCGGGGGCGCCGAAAGCTGCAGGAGGTCTTGTACGCATACGCGGTCGAGATGGGATACATCGAGCCCCGCACGGGCACAGAATCATGAGGACGGACCATGTCGATCGTCGATAAACTCAAGAGTCTACTCGGGCTGGCCGGATCCGATGACGTGGGAGCTTCGAATGAGGAGATGATCTCGTGCGAAGAGGCGCTGAGCCTCGTGCACGACTTCCTCGACGGCGAGTTGGACAGCGTTCCGGCGAGTCGTGTGAAGGCGCACTTCGACGTATGCCAGCGGTGCTACCCTCATCTCCACCTGGAGCGGGTCTTTCGCGAGGCGATGCGGAGTGCTGCCGCCGGGGAGTCGATTCCGGCCGACCTCAGGGGCAAGGTCGCGATGCTCATCGCGGAGGCGGAAGCGCAGGACTGAGGGGGCGGAATCGAGGCGGTGACCCTGCTCACCGCGGTTGGCTTGCCCGGCGCCCGGATTTCGTAGAAGCTAGGGCCGCGGAGCGGCCCAACCGGTCGCTTTGCACTGTGAGTCCCCTGCGGCGACCCGCCGTGCCCCTTGTCAGCAATGCCCGGAGACGGAATGGCCACGGCCTCCACACGGGAGCGAATCCTCCCGCGCACTCTCGAGGAGGAGATGCGCGAGTCGTTCCTCGATTACTCGATGAGCGTCATCGTCCAGCGCGCCCTGCCGGATGTGCGAGACGGACTCAAGCCCGTCCATCGCAGGATCCTCTATGCGATGCACGAGATGGGCCTCAGCCCGGATCGGCCATACAAGAAGAGCGCCGCGGTGGTTGGAGACGTCCTGGGTAAGTACCACCCCCACGGCGACTCGGCTGTCTACGACGCGCTTGTGCGAATGGTGCAGGATTTCTCACTGCGCATGCCGCTCATCGACGGGCAGGGGAACTTCGGATCGATCGACGGAGACCCGGCCGCGGCGTACCGGTATACCGAAGCGAAGCTCCAGGCGATCGCAACGGAGCTCCTCGACGATATCGAGAAGGAGACGGTCCGCTTCCAGCCGAACTTCGACGACCAGCGTCAGGAGCCGACGGTTCTTCCGTCTCGCTTCCCGAACCTTCTCGTCAACGGTTCGTCAGGTATCGCTGTCGGCATGAGCACGAACGTGCCTCCGCACAATCTCGCAGAGGTGGCGGCGGGTATTCGCCAGCTCGTGATCGACCCGGAGTGCACGGTCGATGATCTCATGCGGCACATCCCGGGTCCCGACTTTCCGACGGCTGGCTTCGTGGTAGGCCGCGAGGGCATCGAGAATATGTACCGGAAGGGGCGGGGCCGGGTCATCATGCGGGCGCGGGTTATCAAGGAGTCGCTCCGCGGCGGCAAAGAGCAGCTCGTGGTCACCGAGCTTCCCTATGCGGTCAACAAGACGAAGGTGATCCAGCAGATCGCCGGACTCGCGAAGAAGGGGAAGGTCGACGACCTCTCGGACATTCGTGACGAGACGGATCGTGACGGCATTCGTCTGGTCATCGAGCTCAAGCGCGGCGCGAACGCGGCATCGGTCCTGAAGATCCTTCTTCGCGGGACGTCTCTGCAGACCACCTTCGGCGCCCACCTGCTTGCCCTCGATGACGGCGAGCCGAAAGAGTTCGATCTCAAGCAGATCCTGGAGCGCTTCCGAGATCACCGCATCGATGTCATCCAGCGACGGAGTCGGTTCGATCTGGAGAAGGCCGAGGCCGACCGGCACATCGTTCAGGGACTTCTCGCTGCGCTCGATCACATCGATGAGGTGATCAAGATCATCCGCGGCTCCGCGGATCGCGCGCAAGCGTCGGAGCGGCTGCAGGATCGGTTCGGACTGAGCGAGATTCAGGCGGATGCGATCCTGAACATGCGGCTCGCTCGACTCACCGCGCTCCAGCGGGCACAGCTGGAGGCTCGGCTGGGAGAGCTCGAAGCGATCATCGCCGAGCTTCGTGGAATTCTCGACTCCGAGGAGCGCCAGCTCGAGCTGATGCTCGAGGAGCTCGGCGAGGTTGTGAAGAAGTACGGCGACGAGCGGCGCACTGTTCTTCTCGACGACGATGAGGCTGAGGTGGAGGCTCCGGAAATGGAGCGCCAACTCGCCGATGAAGACGTGGTCGTGACGCTCTCACACGAAGGCTTCGTGAAGCGCATCCCGATGCATCTGTATCGGAGGCGCGTAAGTGCGGGTAAGGCTCTGGCTGGCATGGAGCGGTACGACGACGACTATCTCGAGCGGATCTTCGTGGCGCGCACTCAAGGGTGGATCCTCGCGTTCACCGAGCATGGTCATTGTCACTTCCTGTCCGTGCTCGATGTGCCTGAGAGCGCGCGCGCGTCCCGCGGCCAGTCGGTGTATGCGCTCCTCGACGGTGCCGACCGGACGGATCGTATCGTCTCGATGATCCCGGTGGAGGACCTCTCAGAGGAGGGGCGCTATCTCGTCTTCCTGTCCAGGCAGGGGGTCCTGAAGCGCACCGTCATCAGTGATTTCTCCAATCCCAGAAGTGGTGGCGTAAAAGCTGCGGGCGTGAAGGGTGGAGACGGGATCAAGGAAGTGGTTCTCTCCGACGGCATGGCGGAGATCATGCTTCTGTCACGCGCTGGACGGGCGATACGCTTCCCCGAAGACCAGGTGTCGATTGTTGGACGGACGGCGCAGGGTGTGAAGGGCATGGCGTTGAAGGGCGACGACGAGGTCGCTGGGATGTTGATGATCCGGAGGGACGCCACCGTGCTGACGGTGAGTGAGGACGGGTTGGGCAAGCGCACGCCCCTCTCGGACTTCCCGCTTCAGAATCGCGGCGGAATGGGCAACCTGGCCGTCCCGAGCGGCGACAAGAACGCTCCGATCGTGGCTGCCCTGGAGGTCGTGGAGGCAGATGAAGTGATGCTCGTGACCGCTGGCGGGCAGGTGACTCGAGCGGCTGCGGACTCGGTGCCGATCCAGGGGCGTCGGACGCAGGGGAAGCGCATCGTGAGCGTGGACAAGGGCGACCGTGTGGTTGAAGTCACCCGAGCGCAGGGACGGGGCGGTGCTCCGGCACGTGAGGTTCCGGAGGAGAGCGGCGCTGACGGAGAGGTGGATCAGCTGGGCCAGCTGGACCTGCTAGGCGAGTAGACGCCTAAGGGGCGCCCCCTTCCCGGGGCGTTGGCTTGGTCCAGAATCCGTCGGTCCCGCTTGCTTCGGCTGCGATCGCTCCGTGAAAGAGCGTCGCGTTGAAGAGCGCTCGGAACGTGCCGGTCGGCTGTCCGCGCCACTGTGGCCGGAAGCCGAGGAGCACGACGTGGCCGCGCTCGTGACGGACGTCCACGGCCGCGGCTTGGCCCTGGAGTCGGTCTTCTCCGAGCAGGTACCCGGACAGGAGCGGGGAGCCGTCCGCCTCATAGGTGGCGAGGACCGAGCCTTCGAAGCCCTCCATGGTGGTAAAGACCGGGCTCCGATCGAAGAAGATCATCGCCCGCTCGGGCATGCCCGCCATGAGCGGGTGCTCGTTGTCGGTCGTCACCTCGAGAAGTGATCCAGCGGAGAAGAAGGCGTCACGCTCCAGACCTCCAACCACGTTCTCCACCGGAAGGTGCAGCTCGTCGATGCACAGGTCACTGGACGAGCTCATGCACACGAGGGTCCCGCCTGCGCGCACGAAGTCATCGAGGGCACGGATACCCTCGGCACCTAGTCCGCCCTCGTACCTCGGGGGGACCGATCCCTTCGCGAAGCCATTCATGAGGCCACCGGGTCTCTCGGACGGAAGGACGATCACGTCGTAGCGGTCGTGGAGCCTCCCCGCGTGGATGTCGGCATCACGCAGATTCGTGAAGGCGTAGCCGTATTGCTCGAAGAGCCAGCGCGTCCATCCTTCGTCCATGCTCGGGGACCAGGGTCTGTACATCCCGAGTCGCGGGCGGCTCAGAACTGTTCCGTCGGCCGCGCCACCGGTGGCCTGAAGGGCGTACTCTCGCACGATCCGATCGCGGTTCGCGCTCGAGAGGTCGGTTACGCGATACGAGCCGCCACCGAATCGGACGGTGGCCCCGAGGTCCCAGGCGTCGTTGAGGGCTCGGAAGGTGTTGTTCTGCGCGGGGTCCAGGACGAGCGCAGCGCCCGGCCCGTTGAGCTGTCCGGGTGGCGGCACGATGCCTGCTGCAACCGAGTGGTCATCGAAGCCGACTCCGTCCACGCGATCGAATGGTGAGGCGTCTGCGATCTCGGCGTTCCACGGCATGGCGTCGCCCGATACGGGCTGCATTGCACCACGCGCGGTCTCGTCGAGCGGCTCGGAGGCCTCGATAACGCGAATGCCCATCTGATAAGGGAGCGTCCATCCGGCTGCATCGTACGGCTGTTCCGGGGGCCCCTCCGGGTACTCTCGTAGATCCGGATAGCTCTGGACTCCGAGCACCTGGCGAGCGAGTTCCGCGAACTCCTGATCCATCGGGATGACCCACGTCCCGACAGGATGTACGAGCCCTTCATGCGTTACCGCCTCGGTGAGTTGATGGACGCGAAGTCCGCTGTACGCCAGCCGCCGGAGCATCTGCACCGGAGCCACGGGATCGCGTTGATCCTGCGGCACGAAATACGCGTAGGGCGGTGACGAGCTGTACTTCGCGATCTGGTCACGGCCGGACTGATATCGATTGTAGAGGAGGTCCTCGCGGTACTTCGCGGCATAGTCGAGCACGGCAATCGATGAGACGTGCATGTACTCGACGGCGTCGGCCAGTCGCCACCAGCCCCCCTTCCACGGGCTGGGATAGAGCGACTCGGGCCGCAGGTCACGGCGGTTCTCGGGGAAGTCCTGTAGCGTGTAGAAGTGAGGAGTCGCGTACCGGTAGAGCGCGGTCTCGGTCCAGAACGCCGCCTGATTCTGCATGAGCGGCATGTAGTCGACGTAACCGGGATACCATGCGTCGAAGCCCGTTCCCATGTGGACCGCCCCGGGGAGCCCCCGGGCCTCGAGCATCTGCGCGATCGTCATCCCGATCGTGTTTACCGTACGCGACATGAGAGGCGGAGCCTGGGTCGCGATCGGCTCGGCGAAAGGCGGCAGCCAGATCCGGGTGGGAAAGGGCGAGCTCTGGTGGTGAACGTGGATGACCTGCGGATCCCATTCCTGCCATACCCGAGCCAGGACGCGCGACTCCACCATGTTCAGCATGTAGCCGTCGCGGTTGTTGTCGTGCCCGATGTACTTCTGGTACAGCCACGGCATCGACGACACCTCGTAGGGCGTTCCGACGTTCGACAGGTACCAGTCGGCGATCATCGTCTGGCCGTCCGGATTCAGCGACGGCCACAGTACCGAGATCACGTTGTCACGAATGGCTGCGATCCGCGGCTCCTCGCTGGTCACGAGTTCGTAGGCGAGCCCGATCATGTGCTGCGCTCCAGCGACCTCACTGGCGTGCAGTCCTCCGCTGATGTCGACGATCGCCTTCCCTTGTCGCGCGAGGTCGAGCGCGGCTTCATCGGTCAGGTTGGCCGGGTGGGCGATGGCATCGGCGATCCCTCGAAAGCGTTCGACGTCGGCGAGGTTCTCAGGTGACGAGACCAGTGCGATCCACCAGTCCCGGCCCTCCGACGTGCGGCCCACGCGAAGCATCGTGATCCGATCACTCGCGGCATCGAGTCGCTGGTAGTAGTCGACCGACTGCTCGTAGGTCGCGAGCTCGAAATCCGCCCCCGGTACGAATCCGAGGACCGACTCGGGGGTGGGGACCTGCGCGAGAGCGGTGGTGGCGAAGACTACGAGCGCCGTCACGACCACGGAGCTCAGGGACAGAGGCCGTAGGAGCTTCATATCTGCCTTCGTCGGTCTACTTCCCCCATTTCGTGCTCATGGGGGCGCCGACGGTCTCGAGAATCTGAACCCGGAATAAGAGAGGTCGCCGGGCGTTCCTGCAACGAGATCGATTCTCTTCGGCCAGGACATTGGCGGGCCGGCTCGGGGCGCCAGGGGGCGGCCGCTGCCGCGACCGCCCCCTGCGCGACCCCCTGTCTTATCGCTTGAGCGTGACGCGCACCTCGTCTACGTCGGCACCCCGAACCACATCGACGCGTTCGATGTCGGAGGGGTCGATGTCATCCATCGAGTACATGCGCTCTCCATCCACGAGGAGCGTGGTGGTCGTCCAGTCCGTCGGACTGTCCGGTCCAACCGGAGACCGTTCGCCGTCCGCGGTCTGCCGGTCCGGAGTCGACTGACGGAGCAGGTACCCGGTAGCCTCGTGCTCCCCGTCCTCTGCGTGAGTGATCTGGAAGTCCGTGCCTTCCTCGGTGACAGAAGCCTTGAGGAAGATCTGGACGACGCCTCGCTCGCCCTCGTCTCCGTAGAGTTCAATCGCCCGCTCACCCTTGAACACATCTACGCGCTCGATCGACTCCGGCGCGATCGACTCCAGTTCGGCACGGTCGACCTCCACGCCATCAACGATCACCAGCGGCTTCTCCCCACCCTCGAGCACCACTCCGGACGGCGCGAGCCCGGACGGTGCCACCTGCACGGCGAACATCGACTCGGCGGCGGCCTCGGTCTCAGGCCCCGTCATAGAGGGGGGCGGTGTCTCGCAGGCCGACACCAGGAGCAGTGCCGCTGCGAGCGTCGTACCGACGGTCGCCATGATCGACCCACGCGTCATCTTCGTCTTCGTCATCATCGTCAATCTCCGTTCGAGCAGGGAGGTGGGTTGTGAGATCGCCGCCACTGGAAGCCGCGACGGGGCTGAAGCGGCGCTCAGCTCGATGAGCAGAGAACCGTAGTCCGCGGGAGCCCACCCCGCGTCGAGAACCCGGCGATCGCAGTCGAGCTCGACTGCTTGCCGAAGTCTGCGATTTATGAACCATAGACTGGCGTTCCACGGCATCACGGCGCACACGATCGCCCCCATCGAGAGCACGAGCGTATCACGCGCGTTTCTGTGCTCGACCTCGTGCCGCAGTGCCAGTGTGCGCTCGTGGCTACTCAACTGGAGTACCCAGTGGGGCATCACGATCACAGGGTGCAGCACACCAACGAGAGCCGGTCCGAAGTCGTGTGACAGAGCTACGTCCTCGCCGTCGAGTCGGGTACGTGTCCAGCGCCGGGAGCGCAGGCGGAGCAGGGTCAGCCCGACGGCGAGTACCGAGAGGAGCGCCGCGCTCGAGCCCAGCCAGGCCACTGGGGTGAAACGGTCTGTAGCCGCCAGGATCGGACGGAATGTGTCGGAGACGCTCGGCGCGCTCACTACCACCGCCGCGGACATCGAGGGGTAGTTATCGACGGGAATGTCGAATGTGAGTGGTGCGGTGGGTCGTAGGGCCGCCCATCCACCCAGTACGAACGTCATCACCATGGCCCCGAGCCATACCCACCGCACCGGACGCCCGCGAGCCACCAGCGCCCGTTCGAGTGCCCATGCACCCAACGCCACCGAGGCCGAGACGGAGACGGTCCAGATCATCCACAGGGTCACGCGTCACCTTCCTCGCTCGCCCGGTCGTCACCAGTGATCGACTCGTCCAGGAGCGCCTTCAGACGTTCGACCTCCGCCCGATCAAGTCGGCGATCCGAGACTAGCCGGGCGACCGCCATCTCGGCGGAACCCAGGAAGATCTTGTCCACGATCCGACCGAGTGCTGCGCCACCGGCGTCCTCGGGGCCAACATTCGGGAAGTACCGGTGTGCCCGACCTTCCTTCTCGTGCCGGATCAGCCCCTTCTCCTCGAGGATCTGCAGAAGCTTGAGCACGCCCGTGTACCCGGCTTCCGAGCCGTACTCGTCTTTGACTTCTGCGACCGTGCCTGATCCGCGGCGCCACAGGATGCTCATGATATCGAGCTCCCGCTGCGTGAACTGACCCTCTGGACCGCCCATGTCTGTCTCCTTGTACGAAATTCTTCGTACAAGGTAGTGCTGCGGGACGGCCCTGTCTACGATTGATTTCGTATTTGGGGCTTTGGACGAGTGGTCAGCGCGTTTCGGGCTATGACTTTCGCTACGTCGCTAACGCCCCGCGAGCGCCCGACCCATCTCCACGGTCTCGAATCCGCGCTCCCCCCAGCCCATCACGAAGACGCTGAAGCCCTGCTCCATGCGCATTTCGATGTCAGCTGCGTTCGAGGGGAATCCACAGGGCACGTCGAACTCCTTACAGGCCGACAGGACCTGCTGGATCGAGTTCTCCCACGCCTCTTCGTCGAGTACGCGTCGACCATCGGCGTCCGTTGTCGAGAACAGCCCGCGAAGCGTGCCGGCGCCCGGCCAGAGGACTCCGATTCCGGGTACGGCCGCGATTTCTCGCACGTTGGCCAGCCCCTCGTGACTCTCGACGATGACCCAGCTGATCAACTCACCCCCGGGGTTGAGTGGCCAGAGATCGGCCTTCGCTCGGTACTCGTCTTCGCTGACACCCCAATAGGCAGGAGCTGAACCCACGCTCTCGTCCGGGCGGGTGCCGCCGTGAGAGGCGTAGCGCATCGCAGCCAGTCCCATGGCGGCCTCTTCCGCGGTCTCGACCTCGACGAACATGATGCCGCTGACGCCCGCGTCGAGCTGCATGGCGACCTCGCGGGTCGCCTGCTCGGCGCTCTCGATCTTGGCCATCTTCACGACCATCGGGTGCGTGCGGGCGGTGGCACCGGCTGCCTGCATCGCGTCCTTGAACGCGGTGAAGGTCGGCAGTGCGTCGGCAACGCCTCGCTCCATGCTGCCGTCGAACACGTAGTCGCTCAACCCGTACGCCATCATCTCGGCCGCCCTCTCCGAAGGATCCTTCACCGGCGGTGGTGGGCCTCCGTTCCGTCCACGGCCTCCCCCGGGGCTCGGTGCGTAGAGTCCAAACTGGGGCTCTCCCGCTTCGTGTAGCGCGACCAGCGGATTGATCTGGGCGCTCCCCATCGCAGGCGATGTGCCGTCCGCGGCCGTTGCTGGTGCGTCTGCAGATTCGCCACCCCCGCAACCGGCCAAGGCAACGCCGACCATGAGTGCCATGACCTTGTCGGTGTGTCGCATGGATCAGTGCTCCCAGTTTCCGAACGGATCTTCGAGGGACGGGCTTTGCGGCGTGAACAGGTCGGCGCCGTCATCGGTGATGACCATGCAGTCTTCGAGACGGACACCGAACTCCCCGGGGACGTAGATCCCGGGCTCGTCGCTGAAGGTGTTGCCCTTTACCAGAGGCGTGCGGTTGCCCTTCACCAGGTACGGCCACTCGTGACCGTCCATGCCGATGCCGTGGCCGACGCGGTGGGTGAAGAAGGTGTAGCCGGGGCCGTATCCGGCGTCCTCGATCACCTTCCGCGCGGCGGCGTCGACGGCCTCGGGCAGAACCCCGGGGCGCGCCGCCGCATGGGCTGCGGTTTGCGACTCGAGTTCGATGTCGAAGCGCTCTTTCATGATGTCCGAGGGCTGCCCGAGCACGAAGGTGCGACTGATGTCGGAGCGATAGCCCTCGACGCCGCAGCCGCCGTCGATGAGAAGGATGCTCCCTTCGCGAATCACTTGCGGCGTGATCGATCCGTGCGGTAGAGCCGACCACTCCCCGGTCTGTACGCTTGCACGACCCGGGAAACCGAGCCGGGCGTGCGCCGCGCTGATCAGGTCGCCCACGTCGCCCTGCGTCATCCCTTCTTCCATCGCGAGGTACGCGGCCTTGTAGGCGGTGAGCGTGACTTCGTTGGCGAGCTTCATGAGCGCGATCTCATGGTCGTCCTTCACTCCGCGGCATCCGGCCGAGACGGGGGTGGCATCCACCACGTCCACCGCGGGAGCTGCGAGTGCGATACCGTTGCTGAAGCGGAACTGCATCGTCTCTTCGGTGCCGACGCGGCCGGTGGTGATACCCCGGTCGCGAAGCCCCTGAGCGACCCGCTCGTACGGACTCTCGTGTTCTTCCCACGTGTAGACCTGGGAGCCGCCGAGCGGACCGAGCGCGAGCTGCTCGCGTGCTCGGTCTTCTTCGAATGCGGGGCACACCACGAAGGCGTCGCCCTCTACCGGGATGACGACGGTGAAGAGTCTCTCACTACCGCCCCAGCGAACGTTCGTGAAGTAGACCATCGAGGTGCCGCCGCACATGGCCATGGCCGAGAGTCCCTCAGCGCGCATGAGCCGCTTCGCATTCTCGACGCGGTTCGCCCGTTCGGCCGTCGTGATGGGTGTGGCTCGGTCGGCCCACGACGACAGGCGTGCGATCGAGGGGGCCATGCCGTCTTCCGAGGCGGAGGCCGCAGGGGCTTCGCAGCCGGTGATGGAGAGGCCAGCGGCAGCAGCGGCCGAGCTGCCCAGAAAGTTGCGTCTCGAGATCATGTTCGTCGGGTTGTGGGATTGGGTCGCGATGAGCGCATGGGCATTCTACTTGTCCCCGGGCCGTGAGACGATCCCGCCTCACCAATCCACGTCTGTGACGCGCGGCCCGCGACTTCCGAGAGTGCCTCCGGCTGCCCCGAGTCGCAATCCGCCTCGGGGACGGAGCGACGGGACCAGGATCAGCGTCGCTCGCCGAGCACCACGTCCAGGGAAACCCGCTCGCCGTCGCGCTCCACGATGATGACGACCTCGTCCCCCGGCTTCTTGTCCTGAAGCGCGTAGGTGTATGCGTAGATATCCGTGATCTCGACGCCGGCGAACTCGACTACGACATCTCCGGCACGGAGACCACCGTTCTCGACCGGGCTACCCTCGCGGACGCCCGTGAGCCGG
>JBDGVS010000018.1:0-15784 GCA_039585535.1 Gemmatimonadota bacterium
CGCCTACGATGAGCACGAGGCCCGGGAGGCTCGTCAGCGCTCCCCACGAGAAGATCTCGGAGGGGGCGGCGCCCGAGAAATCGGTGAGGCCGAGCGCCGTGAGGTCCGCCCGTGTCGCAGCGGAAATCGCGACTTCTCCGGGACCGGTGGCTGCGGCGATGAAGCCTCCGATGATCAGGCCGATTGCCATTGTGAGGCGCCACGCCCCTAGAGTCCGCCACGAGTACCGGAAGTACTCGATGTCACGCGGGAAGGTGGCGGCGCACACGTCTCGGAACGTCGACGAGATGCCCCACTTACGGCCGGCATACAGATACACCAGCGGTACCGTGAGTCCGGTGATTGGTCCGGCCACGTACCAGGGCCAGGGTCGAGTCAGAAAGTCCATAGTCAGCTCGGGAGGGGGGAGTTCGATTCAGGAATGGGTCAGCTACCGAGGAGCGCAGTCTGCTCCGCAGCCTGAGCTTCGAGTCGGCCGCACATGACTTCGCAGAGGACCGCAACCGAGGGATCGGCCACGCTGTAGTACGCGTACAGACCCTCTTTTCGGCGATCGACGAAGCTCGAGCTTCGCAGCAGCCCGAGATGCTTCGAGACGTTGGCCTGGTTCAGCCCCGTGTCCTCCACGAGCTCGGAAACCGTCCGTTCACCGTCGAGAAGAACGTTCAGAATGCGAAGGCGGGCCGGTTCGGCGAGTACGCGAAAGCGCTCCGCGATCTGCTCGAGTATCTCGGGGGGCAGGGCATGGGACATCGACTCTCCGTGGTTATCCACTGTCGGAACGAAGTCACACATCGCGCTGACGCCCCGTTTTGCGGCCCAGAGTATGTGCGTGGTATGAATACATGACCAGATAGTAATATACTTATGCAGAGCAAGCAACACTCTGCGGTACCACTCGGTCGTCAGCTCCCCCAGAGGACCTGCATGGCCTCGGCGTAGGGGACGAGTTCCGGCTGAGCTCCGTCTTCCTTGGGAACCAGGACCCAGGCGTTTCTTTCGGAGTAGTGCTGCACGACCGGCTGGTTTCGCTCTGGCCCCAGGTCTCGCACGAAGAGGGGAGCCCCTTCTTCGATGCCCGGCAGGTCGCCCTGCCACAGAAGCGGTGCGAGCGCGACCGCACCGAAGCGGTCGGCATTCAGCTCCCGCTGACAGGCGACAGAGAAGCGCTCGTTCTGCCGGGTGCGGAGTGTCGTGCCGTCGGGCACGGGAGGTCGCACGATGTCGGCGGGAGTACCTGCGATCTGTCGGAGGTCGATGTCCGGAAGGTCGGTCGCCTGACCCATCATGACCTGCTCTCGGGCCACCGAATACGTATCGAGCGTGCAGTTTGTATTTCTGCGCAGCAGGCTGATCACCGAATCCTGGCGCATGCCCCCGGAGCCCTGGAGCCGGGCACTGAGTCGTTCATTCCACGAGACGTGGACGAAGACGAGGGCCGGTTCGTCGTTCGGAAGGGCGGGGACCGTGAGCCGTGCCAGGGCTTCGGCGTCCCAGCTCAAGCTGCCCACTCGCTGCGGGATGCCCAGGAGCAGCGCCATGCATACCGCCACCATTGCGGTCCACAAGCCGACCCCTGACGGGTCCAGGCGACGGCGACCGGAGGTCTGGAGTGGTGGCTTCGGGTCGACCGGCCCGGTGAACAGCGGCACCAGAGCCAGTACGCTGAGCGCGATCCAGGCCGGGGCCGCCTCGTACATCATGCGTGTGCTGTGGAACCAGTAGAGTGCGTTCGCTCCGACGGGAAGCGCCGCCCATGCTGCGAGCAGAGCCGCTCCTTTGGGGAGCTGTCTCGAGAGGAGTAGCCAGATTCCGATCACGGCCGCGACCGGGATCGGCGTCTCCAGCAGCTGGGTGCCGAAGACGATCACATCGCCCGAGGTGAGTGCGAATGCATCGAGCGGAGCGTAGGGGTTTCCCCATGGATCCTGGTGGAAGCCGAGCCCGTGCCGCGTACCGAAGGCCGAGACGTAACCGAGAGTGGTCGGCGACCCGAACAGTGCGCGGTTGTACCACCCGAGCGCGATCGCGAAGGGCGCGCCCCCGAGGAGGGTCCCAGCAACGCGTGCGCCCATCCAGCGCCACGACATTCGTCGCATCGTCTCGACGATCGAATCGGACCGAGCACTAGCCCACTCGTACGACAGCCAGGTGCCCAGTGTGGCCAGCGTGCCGAGGAGGACCGAGACCCACGGGCGAGAGCAGACCGCGACGCCGATTGCAGCCCCGGCGAGCACGGACCAACCGCCGGAGCCGTCGCGCGCCCGCAGAGCCGCGTAGAGCGTGAGCCAGAGGAAGGCCCCTGCGGAGGTGTGACTCCACCCTCCGGCTCCGAACGAGACGAGGAACGGACTGAGTGCGACCAGCAGCCCCGTGAGACGGACGGAGCTTTGGTGCGCCGGGATCAACCTCGACAGAGCCAGGGTCGAGAATCCGGCGAACACCGCGAAGAGGATGGGCCCCACCAGTTGAGGGACACCGAGCAAGACACCAGAAGCGAGCAGGACCAGGTGAGACGGGGGAAACTGTGAGACCCACCCGGCGTCGACGGTGAGCATGTTCGGAATCAGCCACCCGGCGGCCGATCCCGGGAGCTGCCCGGCCAGCTGCCCAGCGGCGAGGTATCGGGCGTGGATGATCGATGAGATCTCGTCGATGTTCGTGTAGAAGCCCCCGTACATCGCGCTGTTCACCACCACGGCGAGCAGGAAGGCGAGCAGCGCGACTCCGAGGGCCCAGCGGGACACAGGGATGCTGGACAGACGCCCGCCCAACCGCTCCAGATACGGGAGCACCCGTGTTCGCGGGATGAGAAACGCCAGTAAGACGCCGAGCAGGACGGCCGTGAGCGTACCTGTCTGCACCAGCTCCAGCGTAGTTCCGGCGACATCGACGATGGCCCGCCGGAGCGGGTCGTGTTCCGTGTCCAGCAACAGGTAGAACGGAGCGAAGCTGAGCAGCAGGAGCGCCCCGCCCAGCAGGCGTCGGAGCAACGTCACCTGCCGCTCGGACCCTCGATGCCACCGGCGAGGCCCGTGACGACCCGGAGATCGACCACGTCGTCACCTTCGATCATGAGCAACCGCCCATCGGGCGCCACGTCGTAGAACTGGTCCCCCGACGGATCGACCCAGAAGCCCCCTTGGAAGAGGCGGCGGGGCGTTCCGATCGTGAGCCGAGGCTCACGATCGACGCTGACGGCCATCATCTGGCGACCCTGTACGAAGTAGAGTTCCCTGCCATCGGGAGCCCACTGCGGCCCTCGACCACCATCCATCGAAATGCGTGTCCTGCCACCGATCGCGTCGGCTGCCATGACGAACACTTCCCAACCGCCCAGCTCATCGCTGGAGTACGCGATCAGTGTGCCATCCGGAGAGTACTGGCCGTCGCGCTGCCAGGAGTCTGGAAGCGCCATGAGCGGAGAGGCTTCACCCCCCTCGACCGAGACCGTCCACAGGTCACGCTGGTCGTAAAAGAGTACGGTCGAGCCGTCGGGTGACACCGACGTAGGCCAGTGCCGCTGCCCCGGGTCGTCGGTGAGTTGCCGTGGTGGCTCGGCTGCGAGTCGGTCCCGAATCCACAGGTGCGTCGTACCGAGCGCAGGCTGACTCCAGAAGACGAGGGCACGCCCGTCGGACGTCCAGGTCGGCTCGCCAGCGAGAGAGCCAGCGATCTCGACGACTGCGTTGGTACGTGTGTCGATCACAGAGAGTCGATTTGCCGCGAAGCCGGCAATCGAGCGTCCGTCGGGGCTGACCCGAGGCCAGCGGTAGTCGGCGGGAGGGAAGGCGAGCTTCTCGGTCTCTCCCTCCCGGTCGAACCAGGCCAGGGTACGCTCATTGTTGGCGCTCTGATCGGCACACACAGCCGTGCCCGAGTTGGATACGCGCAAAAAGTCGCATGAGTCGCCACCGCGGAGGTCGGTCCGGACGACGCTCGCCGGACCCGTCGCCTCACTGCGGCCGAGATCGAAGGGATAGGCACGGAAGGCGCCGCTGTGCCAGACCAGGAGATCGTCGCCCGGCAGATAGGCCCACGGAGCTCCCGGAGTCTCTAAACGAACGATATCACCGGTCTCGAGAGACACGATGCCGCCGCTGTGCCCGTCGGTCCACTGATCGCGAATCGATTCAGAGCGGCGTACCTGGAAGAGAATGCGCCCGTCGGGCAGGGTTCGCGGAACAGCGTGTCGAATCTCCCCCCTGTCGCGGTCCGGAGTCGTTACGGTCCACACGTCGGACCCGTTGGCGTGCACCCCGACCAGGCCCGGCGAGCTCTGGTGGTGGAAGACGATCGTGTCGTTCGGGAGCCAGACGGCGAACGCCTCCATCAGGAAGGGGACGGACGCGAGAGAGGTCGGCTGTCCGCCGCTGATCGGCACCTTCCGGATTTCGTCGACGGTGAAGAAGCCGAGCCATTGGCCATCGGGCGAGAAGAAGGGAGAGAAGCCTCCCTCTGTGCCCTCGACCCACCGCGCGCTGAAACCGTCGAGGTCACGTAGCTGAATCCGCGTCGTGTCTCCGACCCGGGCGGGAAAGGCGAGCAGCCGACCATCCTGAGAGATCCCCGGGAAGTCGGCTCCGACGAACTGTGCACCGACACCCCGCGGGAGCAGAGTGAAGTGCACCGTGTCCGTCGAGACTCCTGGTGCATCGCCCGAGAGATTGAAGGCGAGGGCCAGGGAGAGCATCACGGTGAGAACCGACATCGCGATCGTGACCGGATTCCACCAGGGAGCCGACGCCGCCGACGTCTCTCGGTGGACGCTTGCGCCAGCGGCCGCGCCGGTAAGCGGGTCCCACGCGGCTGTGTAGTGGAACGATGGGTCGCGAAGCGCACCCGCGAAGGCGCCGGTGGTCTCGAAGCGGTCGGCGGGAAGCTTTGCCAGCCCCTTCTGAATGGCGTGATCCACGTTGGTCGGGATCGTGCGGCGCGACGTGCGCACGGAGACCGTATCGCTCGCGACGATCTTGCCCAGCACCGCCTGCGCGGTGCCACCCATAAAGGGAGGATCCCCGGTCAGCGCCTCGTACAGTACCGCAGAGAGGGAGTAGATGTCCGTGGCTGGACCGATATCCCGGTCCCCGGTTGCCTGTTCGGGGCTCATGTAGAAGGGCGTGCCCAGGGACAGGCCCGTTTCGGTCAGACGCTGTGAGCCGGCGGCCCCTACCGCGATCGCGATCCCGAAGTCCATGATTACCGGACGGCCGTCTCGGATCAGGATGTTCGCTGGCTTGATGTCGCGGTGGATGACGCCCTGTCGATGCGCATGATCGAGTCCATCCGCGATCTCGACGATCATGCGGACGGCCTCGTCGATCGGCAGCTGCTTCTCCGAGTCGATGCGTTGCTGCAGCGTCACTCCCTTCACGTACGGCATGACGTAGAAGAGGAATCCGTCGGCCTCACCCGAATCGAACAGGGGGAGAATGTTCGGGTGCTGGAGGCTGGCCGTCGTCTTGATCTCGGACAGGAATCGCTCCGACCCGATGACCTGCGCGAGGCTCGGCTTCAAGACCTTCACGGCGACCTGGCGGTCGTGTCGGAGATCTCTGGCGCGGTACACGACGGCCATGCCGCCCTCGCCGAGCTCGTCCTCGATTTCGTACTGACCGGAGAGCGCGGTGTTCAGGCGCTCAATCGGAGTGGGAACGAAGTCGGTGGACCGGGTTTCGGCATCGTCGGACATGGGGCCCAAGATGCCAGATCCCGTGGGGGAGTGCCAAGTGTCGGTTGTTGCCGCGGAGGCTCGCCCCGAAGTTGTCAGTCGCCACGCACCCGCCCCCGGAGTGAAGAGAATGTCGGTCCGCTGCCCAAGACGTCCGAGCCGAGGACACCACCGGTTGGCGTTCCTCGTGGGTGTCGGTGTGATGTCGGCGTTGGTGACGCCGGCTCTCCTGCGGGCGCAGGCGGATGGCCCGGAGCGAGCGCGAATCTCGGAGGAGCGTCGCACACTCTCCACCTACCCGTTCGCACTTCCGAATCGTATCCCGATTCTGGTGAACGACACCCGACTCTACCCGTACCACCGTTTCGAGGGCTACGCCCATACGCCCCAGGATCAGGAATGGACCCTCGTCCACCTGGAGAACGAGTGGATCGAGCTCTGGGTGCTCCCCGAGGTCGGCGGAAAGGTGTGGGGCGCGCGGGTCAAGGAAACCGGGCACGAATTCATCTACCGAAACGAGGTGATGAAATTCCGCAACATCGCGCTGCGGGGGCCGTGGACGTCTGGGGGAATCGAATTCAACTTCGGCGTGATCGGCCACACGCCGGCCACCGCGACCCCGGTCGACTGGCTGACCCGTGAGAATGACGACGGGAGCGTGAGCGTCTTCGTCGGTGCGATGGACCTGCCCTCGCGGACGAGCTGGCGAGTCGAGATCCGCCTCCCCGCCGATGCCGCCTACTTCGAGACGCGAGCCCAGTGGCAGAATCCCACGCCGCTCGAGCAGCCCTACTACAACTGGATGACCGGCGCCGCGTTCGCCAGAGACGACCTCGTGATGTCGATCCCCGGGAATGCTTACCTCGAGCACCCCGGGGCAGAGCGGGCGTGGCCGGTCGATGCGGAGGGGCGTGAGCTCCCCGTCTACGACGACAATCAGTTCGGAGGAAACAAGTCGTACCACGTGGTCGGCGAATTCAACGACTTCTTCGGCGGGTACTATGAAGACGACGACTGGGGCTTCGGCCACTGGTCTCGTTACGAAGAAATGCCCGGGCAGAAGCTCTGGCTGTGGGCGCTCTCCCGTCAGGGCGGCATCTGGGAGGATCTGCTCACCGACACGGATGGGCAGTACGTCGAGTTCCAGGCCGGACGTCTTCTGGTCCAGTATTCACCGACGGGCGATGTGAACCCGATCTCCCAGGCGGGCTTTGATCCGGGTGCCACGGATCGCTGGACGGAGACGTGGTTTCCGGTCGAGGGCCTCGGCGGACTCACCCAGGCGTCGCGAGACGGCGCGATGCACGTGGAGCGCGCCGGAGGACAGCTGACGGTTCGAACGCATGCGTTCACGGCCGCCGACACCGAGGTGCACGTGTTCGTGGATGATGTCCTCCATGCCCGTGACGCCGTGCGCTTCGACGTCCTCGAGCCGGTCTCGCTCGTCTTCGAGGTGCCGGCCGATGCGGAATCGATCCGAGTGGAGATCCCTGGCCTGGGGCTCGTTCACGACACGGCTCCCGCCTCTCGGGCGCTCACCCGTCCGTTCGCGACCGATCCCGAAGCGATGCCGGCCATACCGGAAGTGACCCGGCGAGTGATGGCTGCCGCAGAGTTGGTCCAGGGCCGGCAGCTGGAGGATGCGCGGGCGCTCTACGAATCGGTGCTGAGTGAAGAGCCGTGGCATCGCGACGCCCTCCTGGGTCTCGCCGATCTCGAGTATCGCCGGGGGCTGTATCCCGAGGGTCTGACCCTCGCGCGAAGAGCGCTTCAACTCGACGCCTACGACGCCAGGGCGAACTTCGTGGCGGGTACCCTGTATCGGGCGCTGGAGATGCCGGTGGACGCCGCCGAGTCGTTCGGTTGGGCAGCCCGCTCCATGGCATTCCGGTCGGTGGCGTTCGTGCAACTCGCAGAGCTGGCGATTGCCAGGGGCGATCTGTCCGAAGCTCGACGAAACGCGATGCAGGCGCTGGATTACGACCAGCGGAGTGCATTCCCGCGGAGAGCGCTTGCGGTCGTAGCGCGGCTGGAGGACGACGGTGAGGGGGCAGGCCGTTGGCTCACCGAGCTCGAGGAGCTGGATCCGCTCGATCACTTCGTGGCCGCCGAGCGCTTCCTGGCGACGGACGACAACGGTGGCGGGTCGAGTGCGGGAGAGATGCTCACTGCCGGCCTGCGTGGCGAATACCCCGATCAGGAAATCATCGAGTTGGCGTTGCGGTATCGTGGATTCGGCCGGAGTGGCGACGCCGTGCGCGTGCTCGGGGCCGGGCTCGGGACCGAGGACAATCCGGTGCTGCGGGGATGGTTGGCGTACCTGACCGGCGACGATGTCCATCTGGCCGAGTCGGCCGATCCGGAGTTCGCATTTCCGTACCGTCATGAAACCATCGATATGCTGCGCCACGCCGTCGACAGGGGCGGCGACCACTGGTCGTGGCGATACCTGCTCGCTCTGAATCTGTGGGCGAGGGATCGTGCAGAGGAAGCCGCGCTCGAGATGGCCGGCATCGGCGATGAGGCGGACTTCGCACCGCTGTACACCGCGAGGGCCGCCCTCGCGGCACGCCTCGACGGAGCTGCGAACGATCGGGTGGCTGCGCGAAGCCGGGCGCTCGATCCGGAGGCTGACCTCCGGCATGCGATTGCACTCGATCCATCCGATCGGAATTTGCGGGCTCCGCTCATCCAGTACCTGCAGGCGAGTGGTGGGGATGCCCTGGCCGAGTCTTCTGCGGCGAGAAGTGCGTTCCCGGGCGACTTCGACTTCGATCTCCTTCATGTCTCATCGCTCGTCGAGGCGGGCACCTTCGCGGCCGCGATCGAGATCCTCGACGAGATCGCGGTCCTCCCGTCGGAACACTCGAGCCAGGCGCATGTGCTCTTCGAGCAGGCGCATGTAATGGCGGGCCTCGATGCCCTGGAGGCCCAGGACGCAGAGGCGGCAGCTCGCCACTTCGAGGCCGCCATGACCTGGCCGGAGCGCCTGGGGCAGGGCCGTCCGTACCAGCCAGAGGAGCGACTTCCTCGCTACCTGCTCGGAGTCGCGATGAGTACCGCCGGCGATTCCGCGGGGGCGCGGGAAGCGTTCGAGCGGGTCGTCGGTGCGACCCCGGACCCACCCGCGGGCGCACCTCAGAGCGCTCTGGATGCGCTCACGGTGATGGCCCTCGAAGCGCTCGGCCGAAACGCGGAAGCCGCGACACTTCGGAGCTCGCTCGACCAGGTGCTATCGGCGGGGGCCGGTGCCGGATCGGTCGAGGGTCGATTGCTCGACCGGGCACGTGCTGTGGGGGTGGACTCCGGTCGATAGCTGCGGTCCGACTAGCGCGCAGCCTTCCTCGGCAGAACCTCGTCGGCCATCGCCGCGTGGTACACGAAGACGGCCATGATGACGGCGTTCTTCTGAAGGTCGTCGAGCGGAATCGTGTCGAACGGATCGAGATTCGTGTGTCCGCCCGTCCCCCCGACCCGAGCCTGAAGGAACTGGAAGGCGGGTAGTCCGACGTCGTCGAAGGGGACGTGATCGGTGCTGCCGACGCCCTGCGGCGAGATGGTGGTCATCCCCATGTCACGAAGAGGCTCCATCCAGGCGGCAAAGGGGGCACGCACGTGTTCATTGCCCTGAAGCCAGATGCCTCGGTACTCACCCGGACCGTAGTCCTGGTTGAAGTAGACCGAGAAGCGGTCGTACCCGTCCTTCTTCCCGACGGCGGGATCGTCCGGATCACCGAAGTGCTCACGTACGTACGCGCGCGATCCCCAGAGGCCCTGCTCCTCACCCGACCATAATGCGATCCGGATGGTACGGCGGGGCACGGCGCCGACCGCCTTCAGGATGCGCATCGCTTCGAGCATGACGGCGACACCCGATGTGTTGTCCGAAGCGTTCGGGCTCGCGTGCCAGGTGTCCAGGTGTGCACCGAGCATGACCACTTCGTCCGCGCGGTCGGTGCCCCGGATCTCTCCAACCAGATTGTGCGCCTCGGTCACCTGTTCGCCGTGTCGATTGCGGACCTCGACCTCGACCTGCACCGGCACATCTCGGGCCAGAATCCGATACATCCGATTGTAGTACTCCGGATTGATTGCGATCACCGGAACCGAGGAGAGCGTCTCCTCCCGAGACCAGCGATCGATCTTGGCGCCCGCTCGGGCGAATCCGCGTACGGCGCCAGGCCAGCCACTACCCGACTCCAGGACGGCCGCGACGCCTTCCTCCACATAGAAGGCGAGCCGATCCGCCGCCGTCAGGACATCCGGGTTTGCGGGTGCCGGCGGGTACAGACGCGAGAAGTAGGGGTCGGGACCCGCCGGGGGGACGATGACGTCCTCTTCCAGCGCTCGAAGCTCTTCATCTGAGCGGCGCGGAGTGCCACGTTCGTAGCGTGTCCGATCGATCACCGCGGGTGGTGTCGAAAGGACGGCGAGGCCTCTCAGCTGGCCGCGGTATCGGTCCAGATCCTGACGCGTGTGGACATCGGCGATGACCGCCTCGAGCCTCTTCTTCCCGTTCGTTCCTGGTGTGTGGGCGATCGGGTAGCCGACGAGCGGCGTGTAGTCGGGCTCGAGCATATGGAGTGAGACGTACTCGTTGTCCCAACTCACCCCGTACTCCATGAACGGCTCACGCGCGGTGTTCACGAGCCCGATACGTGCCATCTCCTCGAGTGCCCAGCTCTGCGCCCGCTCCATGTCCTCGGAGTTCGTGAGGCGCGCTCCCAGCACGTCGGTCATGTACGAGAACGTGTTGGGCAGCTGCGAGTGCTGCAGACCTTCCTCACGGATCTTGGCGATCATCTCCAGGTCGACCGGCCACGGGTCTTCCTGCGCGGCTGACGCCCCCGGATTGACCCCGGCGGTGACGAGCAGCGCCACGCTCGCGCGCAGCGCCACTCGATGCCCGGAAGTCACCTAGAAGAGCCCGGTGACCATGCCGTCTTCCACGTCCACCTTCATCGCAGACGGCTCCAGACCGAGGCCGGGCATCGTCATGACGTTGCCGGTCTTCGCCACCACGAAGCCTGCTCCGGCTGAGGGCGTGACCTCTTTCACCGTGATCCGGAAGCCCTTCGGCCGTCCGAGCTTCGTTGGGTCGTCCGAGAAGGAGTACTGCGTCTTGGCGATACAGACCGGAACCTCGCGCAGGCCAGCAGCCTCGAGCGCGGCGATCTCCTTGAGTGCCTTCGGATCGATGTCGACGCCCTCCGCTCCGTAGATCTCACGAGCGATGGTATCGATCTTCTCGGCGAGTCCCATGTCGAGCGGATAGAGCGGCTTGTAGTCGGCTTCCCCGGCTTCGAGCACTTCCCAGACCGCGTCGGCCAGATCGAGGCAGCCTTCGCCGCCGCCGCCCCACGGATCGGCGACGACCATCTGGGCGCCGAGCTCGTCGCACGCGGCCTGAACCGCGGCGATCTCCGCTGCGGTGTCGGTCACGAATCGGTTCAGCGCCACAATCGCCGGTACGCCGAATTTTCTGACGTTCTCGATGTGACCCTGGAGGTTCACCGCGCCCTTCTGCACGGCGTCGACATTCTCCGGTCCGAGATCCGACTTCGCGATCCCGCCGTTCATCTTGAGTGCACGCACCGTCGCGACGATCACCGCCGCGCCGGGCTCGAGTCCGCCGAAACGACACTTGATGTCGAAGAACTTCTCTGCGCCGAGGTCCGCTCCGAAGCCGGCCTCGGTAACGACCACATCACCGAGGGCGAGGCCCGCGCGAGTGGCGGACAGAGAGTTACACCCGTGTGCGATGTTGGCGAACGGACCGCCATGGATGAGCGCGGGTGTGCCACCGAGCGTCTGAACGAGGTTCGGATTCAACGCGTCCTTGAGGAGAACCGCGAGCGCCCCCGAGATACCCAGGCCTCCGGCACGCACGGGCTCACCGCCCTTCGTGTACCCGACGATGATGCGGTCGAGGCGATCCTTCAGGTCGTCGATGCCGTCGGCCAGGCAGAAGATCGCCATGATCTCGGAGGCCGCCGTGATAACGAAGCCGTCCTGTCGGGGCACCCCGTCCGTGCGCCCACCGAGTCCGATGACCACGCTGCGTAGCGCCCGGTCGTTCATGTCGACCGCCCGTGGCCAGGTGACCTGTGTCGGGTCGATCTCGAGCGTGTTGGGGCGGTACATGTGGTTGTCGAGAACGGCCGCGAGCAGTGCGTGTGCCGCCGAGATGGCATGGAAGTCGCCGGTGAAGTGGAGGTTGATCTCCTCCATAGGCACGACCTGGCTGTGCCCACCGCCGGCAGCCCCACCCTTGATCCCGAAGACCGGTCCGAGACTCGGCTCCCGCAGGCAGAGCACAGGGTTGCGCCCACGCAGCGTGAACGCATCCGCGAGCCCGACCGAAGTCGTGGATTTGCCCTCTCCGGCAGGCGTCGGGCTGATGCCCGTGACCAGCACGAGGCGCCCATCACTCGATCCCTTCGCACGAGCGGTCTCGAGCGGAATCTTCGCCTTGTGGTGCCCGAAGGGGACGATGTCCTCCGGCCCCAGGCCGATTTTTGCGGCGATTTCCTGGATGGGTCGGAGTTCGGCTTCCTGTGCAATCTCGATATCGGTCTTCACGGCATCTCCTTTGGGTTCGGGCGCCAACATCTAGTGGAGAGTCCTGAACGCGCAAGCCGCGTGCGGTATCCGCGTAAACACGTAGTTTGGGCTTCCTCCTGAGGGACGTCCTCCCCGTCCCGCCTTCTTTCGTCCGTTCCGCCCTCTGTAATGACGAGATCTGTTCTGCGCGTGAGCGGGGTGTGCACTCCGCGCGCGCCTGCTCCACTCTTTCGCTCTGCGGCGCTCGCCGGCGCACTCCTCGCCCTGGCTCCGGCGGCCGGGTGGGCTCAGGTCGCCTGGGATCAGTATCAGATCCGGGCATTGCCCACGACGACGGCCCCCGTGCTCGATGGATACCTCGAAATGGAGGTGTGGGGTGGGGGCGGGCTCATTGAGGAGCTGGTGCAGCAGGAGCCCATGGAGGGTGCTGCGGCGACGGAGCGCACGGAGATCTATCTGCTGTACGATGCTCAGACGCTCTACTTCGGCGTTCGGGCGTTCGACTCGGGTGATGTGACCGCGACGGAGATGCGGCGAGACTCCGACCAGATCCTGTCCGAGGACAACGTCCAGATCATCCTCGACACCTTCAAAGACTCGCGCTCGGCGTTTCACTTCGTCACGAATCCGCTCGGGGCGCAGTTCGATCAGCAGGTGTTCAACGAAGGGGAGGGAGCTCTTTCGGGCTTTGGGCTCGCCACGTCGAACATCAACCGCGACTGGGACGGCGTGTGGCACGTGGCTGCTCGCACCGTCGATGATGGGTGGATCGCCGAGATCGCGATTCCCATGGTCACCCTGCGCTTCCCGGCTGCGGAGACGCAGAGTTGGGGCCTGAACATCCAGCGAAACATTGGACGGAAGAACGAGCAGGTTTTCTGGGCGCCGATCTCCAAGGAGTTCACGATCCACCGGGTCAGCCTGGCGGGGTCGCTCGAAGGGATGCGTGATCTCGACCGGGGGATGGACCTGCGGGTGACGCCTTTCGTGACCGGTGGAGCCAGCTCGGTGCTCGAGGAGGAGGTCGAGACCAACGATTGGGAGGGAGACGCGGGAGTCGACATCAAGTACGGGATCACCGCGGGGTTGAATCTCGACATCACGATCAACACAGACTTCGCGCAGGCCGAGATCGACGACGAGCAGGTGAATCTCACCCGGTTCCCGCTCTTCTTTCCCGAGAAGCGCGACTTCTTTCTGGAAAATTCGGGCCAGTTCAACGTCGGCTCGGTGAACGCATTCGCGCGTTATGCCGACCTGTTCTTCAGTCGCCAGATCGGCCTGACGGACGCAGGTGACAACGTCCCGATCATCGGCGGTGCCCGGCTCACCGGGAAGATTGGCAAGAACGACATCGCGTTCATGAATGTGCAGACGAACGAGGTGACTCCGATCGGCGGTGCGCCGGCGACGTCGTCGGAGAACTTCCTGGTCGCCAAGTACAGCCGGAACATCTGGTCGCGATCCCGCATCGGCGCGCTCTTCATCAACAAGGCGTCGACCAACTTCATCGGGGACCTCGACGACGATCACTACAACCGCACCTACGCCATCGATGCGGTCATCGCCCCGCACCCGAACTTCAACATCACGACGTGGCTCGCGAAGACGGAGACTCCGGATTTTGTAATCCCGCCCGACGATCCGACCACGCCCGATCGAGACGACCTCGGCTTCGGGGAGATGGGGGGCTACCTCAACGCGACCTGGCTCGACCGCGACTGGCGCATCTACGGGGAGTACGCGGACTTCGACAAGGATTTCAACCCCGAAGTCGGCTTCCTTCCTCGCGCGGGCATCCGAACCACCAAGCTCCACATGGAGCGGAATCCGCGTCCCGACTTCCTCGGGATCCGGGTGCTGTCTCCGATGGTGAACTACACGTACACGAGCAGCCAGACCGGGCTGCGCCTCGCGACCCGTTGGCACTACATGCTGGGCACGCGCTTCGACAACGGCGCCTACCTCAACGTCTGGTTCAACGACCACTTCGACCGGGTCGAGGAGCCGTTCCAGCTCGGAGGTGTCGTGATTCCCGCCGGTGACTACAGCTTCGGCGAGTGGCGCGCCTCCTTCGACTCGAACCCGTCGCGCCGTATGTACTACGGCCTCATGTACGCCCCACAGGACTTCTACGGTGGGGATCGGTGGGACGCGCAGGCAAAGCTCGGCGCACGCATCACCGACCGGTTGTCGACGGAGGCGTCGTATACGCGCAACGACGTGAGTCTGCCGGGCGGGGAGTTCCAGGTAGACCTGGCTTCCCTGCGGGTCGACTTCGCGCTTTCGCCCACGATGTCGCTGCGTTCGCTCTCGCAGTACAACTCGCAGACCGACCAGTTCAGCACCAGCGCGCGCTATCGTTGGACGTACCGCCCAGGCAGCGACATCTACATCGTGTACAACGAGCTTCAGCGTGACCCGCAGACGGGCTTCTACTTCCGGGACCGCAGCCTGATTGTGAAAGCGACCTTCCTGGTCACTCGCTAGAGATCGTACCACGTAGACCTCGTGGCGGCCGGTAGCTCGAGCGCATACACGTCGCTGGACCCGGGCGCTCTCCCTTGTCGCTGTCGACCCGAAACTCGCTTTCGCCGAACCCCGTACTCGATGATGGGCTATCGCTGCCCCGTCCCCGCCCATTGGAGCTGGTCACTTGATGCCTCGTGCTCGTGTTTTCCCCGTCGCGCTCGCCTTTGCCCTCACCACCCTCCCGGCCGGTGTGACGGCGCAGGCGGTCTCGATTGACCGCGGACAGCTTCGGTCCGGATCGCTCGCGACGGGTGATACCGCCCGTTTCACCTTCGAGGCGGGAGAAGACTTCCTTCTCTACGGTGAGGTGAATCAGATCGGCGTAGACGTCGTCGTGTCCCTCACCGATGCCGAGGGGCGTCGAGTCGGGGCCGAGTGGGACGGTCCGGCCCGCGGCCAGGAGGTCTTCTCGACCCGGCTTCGATCGGCGGGTAGCTACACCTTGAATGTCGTCCCTTTCGAAGACGAGGAAGGTGACTTCGAGGTGCGCATCCTTCAGCTCGAGGAGCGCTCCGACGACCCGAAAGACCTCGCCGATCAGCTCATGTTCGCCTATTCCCGTCCCGGCGGACCCGGAGGGGCCGTCCAGGTGTGGCGCGACGGCAGGACCGTCTTTGCCGAAGCCTACGGGCTCGCGGATCTGACACATGCGGTCTCCTTCCAGACCACCACACCGACCAACATCGGCTCGACGTCGAAGCAGTTCACGGCCTTCGCGGTATTGCTGCAGGCCGAGCGAGGCTTGCTCGATCTCGATGACGACGTCCGCGACTACGTCCCGGAACTCCCTGCGTTCGACGAGGTGGTCACGATCCGGCACCTGCTGACCCATACCTCGGGACTTCGCGAGTTCCTGAACCTCTATGGACTCACCGGCGTGCCCGCGACCGTATTGCGCCGTGAGCAGGTGATCACGATCGCGCAGCAGCAACCGGCTCTTCAGAACAGTCCCGGGGCGGAGTGGAACTACAACAACACGGCCTTCTCCCTGGCAGCCACGATCGTCGAACGCACATC
>JBDGVS010000019.1:0-15945 GCA_039585535.1 Gemmatimonadota bacterium
CCGACGGAAACACGCAGGAGCGGGTGTACGACGTCGCCTGGTCCCCGGGCCGCGAGTTGGACGGGAACGGTGATCTCCCGCCCGTCGGCAACACGGTCGACGTGGAGAACGCGAACTGGCTGAACACGATCGGCGCTTCGGAGCTGGGCACGGTGTGGACCGATCCCGACTTCGACCCAGCTGAGTCCGCGTTCTACTACGCGCGGGTGCTCGAGATTCCGACCCCTCGCTGGATCGTGTACGACGCCTTCCGCTACGGTGTGGAGATCCCGGAGGGAGCCGAGACCGTGCACCAGGAGCGCGCCTACACGAGTCCGATCTGGTACTCGCCGGGCGGGTGATTATCACCGAGAAGCGGGGCTCATCCAGCGGGTGAGCCTCGTTCCTCGGCATCGCCTCGCGTCTACCCTCCGAGACGCGTGACTGCTTCCCGGGCCTGGGTCACCGCGCCGAGCTCCTCATCAGCGGGTGCGGTGCGAGACAGGAAGGTGCGGTAGGCCTCCAGCGCCTTCTCTGTTTCGCCGAGACCCTCGTACGCTCTTCCGAGCCGGTACGTGGTCAGCGTCCGCTCTTCCCCACGTGAGACGCCCTCGAGCGCCTGCCTCGCTTCTTCGAAGTGACCGGATTCCCCCAGTAGGCCGGCCGCGTATAGTGGCACTTCCGTGGAGGTACCGTTGGCCGCGGCGAGCGCATCGTATGCCTCCTCGACCCGCCCCGCTCGGGCGAGTCGGTCCGCCGACGCCTGGGCGTACACCATCGAACGGATCCCCGTTGTATCCACCTGGTCGGCCAACAAGAAGGGCAGGAATTCGTCTATGCCCTGATCCATAGCCGCGCGTACCACGATGGTATCCACGGGACGTCCGAGCACTTCGTCCAGGGTTACCCGCGCGTCAAATAGCTCCTGGTTTTCCGGCGTACGGGGGCCCAGTGCTTCATCGAGGCGCCGAAACAGTTCATCCGACACATGGCCTTCATCACTCCAGTCGATCAGCCGCCAGACCGCGTCGGCGAGTGCCCTGTCATCCAGCGTCTCCGCGAGGCGTACCATCTCGGTGAGACGACCCTGCTCACCGTAGAGGCGGATCCGGAGTTCATCGGCATTGCTCCGATGGACCCACAACGGCTCGAGTCGGTCGAGGTCGGTATCGAGGATGCCCATCGCGGCCTGATCGGTGCGGTTCACATCGATCGGCTCCATCTCTTCGAGTCGAACAGCCGCCGCAGCCTGCTCGGCCTCGTCACCTTGAAAGAGAGCCCAGCGGAGCTCCATCCGTTCCCGACGGTTGGGTGCGTCTCCTACCTCCTCGGCGCCCACCATCAACTCCTCGTAGCGATCGGCTTGCCCCTTCGCGGTCGCCCAATGCAGCGCGTGTTCGTAGTACGGACCGAACGTGGGATCGAGCTCGATGGTGCGGTACACCGCTTCTTCGACGTCTTCGTCCGAGATGCCGGTCACCGTCCAGCCGTGGAGCCCTGCTTCGCCCAGGAGGTACCAGCCGTCCGGATCGTCCGGATACCGGCGGATATAGGCGCGAAGGTCCGCGATTTCCTCGAGGCTGAGGGTGAAGTTGCTGATCGCGGCCGTGATGTCGAGCAGCGTGGCCTCACGCTGGGGTAGTCGCTCTGCGAGTTCCTGTGCACGCCGTTTGTAGTCCCGGCCCTCGCGCGCCTGGATGCCTTCGAGCCATCCGTACGTCTCGCCCAGGCGCCAGTACGCGAGCGCGAAGGTGGAGTCCTCCTCGACCGCACGGTGAAGGACTTCTCTCGCTTCCTCGAACCGAGACCTCCGAAAGAGCGCGTCGCCCTCGAGATAGTGCCTCAGGGCCGGAACCGATTCGGTCAGAAGGCTGGCCAGTCGGAAGTCCTGGGCCATCGAGCCCTGTCCGGTGGCGTCGAGCAGTGAACGCACCACCTCGACGGTGAGGGCATCGACCAGTTCGAGCACCTCTTCGGGGGAGCCCTCTACCTGACCGCCGTCGCCGGCCTGCGTCCCGTCGGCGAGGTCGTAGACCTCGGCCGTGAATCGGATCCTCGGCCCAGCCTCCACGCCACTGCCGACCACCGCATAGCGGGCACCGGTGGCCGATGCCACCCGGAGTGCGCGATCGAGGTCGGCGTCCGCGTTCTCTCCGACGTCACGGTTCCAGCGCGCCAACACCGTTCGAGCGTCGATCGCCCGATAGCGAGAGAGTCCGTCGAGATTCGCGGACATCAACCCGACCATGCCCTCCCGGTACGCGTCCAGCCCCGCGCCGCTGATCTGGAAGGGCAGCACGGCCATCCCCTGAGCGGCTCCTTCGGCCTCAGCCTCGCTGGGGCCGATGAGCGAACCCGGTGCCCGGACCAGGACGGCGAGGCCGGCGAAGCCGAAAAGGAGCGCGAGAGACATCGCTCCCCCCATCAGCGCCCGACCCCACGTGAGGTGCGGGAGGCGGCCCTTCATCAGGGCGGCGAAGGCGTCCGCGGGTGCGACCTCCCAGTCCGTCGGGACCTCGCCTGCCTCTTCCGCTGCCGTCGTCTGCGGCAGCGATTGGACCCACGCCGTTGCGAGGACGACGAAGAGTCCGACGAGCAGGAGGGCGACTGCGACAGGACCGACCCAGTCGGGCAGCGACAGCAGCCCCTGGAGGGTGTCGACCATCTGCAGGGCGAACCAGGAGCCGCCTAGATAGACGGCTCCCACCTGTACGATATGGGCGGAGCGGAGACGCTCCCACAGTGGCGGCTTCTGCATGGACGGGAAGGTACGGCAGGGCCCGCCGGGTGGTAAACCTTCAGGCCGAAGACGACGTGTCGGCCGCCCCTGGCTCGACCGCCTCGGAAGCCTTGCGAGCCTCCTGATCTGCCGTGACATACGCGATCGCATGCAGGGGTACCGCGACCGCGCAGACCAGGATCGCCTGGAGCACCGGCTCAACGAATGCGAAGAGGCCGAACGCAACGGTCCAGAAGACGGTGAAGAAGAGCGCGAGGCTTCTCAGGGCGGGGGCCGGCATGGACGTCCGCGCCAGGAGGAGGTCCACCGCGCCGGCCAGAACGAGCAGGAGCCCGAAGCCGACGCTGAACATCCGAAATTGCCGCCACATGCTGGGCCGCAACGGGTCGATCGAACTCCCCTGCTTCATTGCATTCATCGCGAACTCACGCATGCCGTAGAAGCCGTTCTCCAACACGAACATCCATACGTGCGCGATTCCGTGGGCCAGAGCGGCGAGAAGCAGCCAACTACCGGCCGTGTACATCCAGACACGGGGGTTACGGAGCATGAGAGGACACCTCGCTGTTGTCGGTAGTCGTGTGATCCGGCTCGGATCGAGCCTGGCTGTCAGGCGCCCAGTCTGCGATCCGCTCCGCGAGCCGGAACACCGAGAGTGGGGCGGAGCCCTCCGCCTTGTTGTTCGCGATCACGAACGCCGGACGTTCCGCGATGGTGGCATCGAGCACCGCACGGGCGATCAGCTCTCGCGAAGTCGGATCTTCGTCGACAAGTCGGTCGAAGGGCTGGTAGCGGTCCTTGGCGGCCTCGTACTCCAGTCCGGAACCGAGCATCCAGCGGATGACGAGCGCGGGCTGATAAAACGGTGACAGGACGGCCAGTTGCCGTTCGAGCGGTGCCATCGCGGGGTGGATGTTGTAGCAGTGGGCCACCCCGGTGGCCTCGAGTACGTCGGCGTACTGCTTTGTCAGGAACGCAGGTGTCCGCAGCTCCACGGCATACAGCGGCCCCTCCGGCAGGGCATCCAGAAAACGATGGAGTCGTTCCAGAAACGATTCTCGCCCCCCCACCCGGTTGGGATGAAAGGGTGAGAACTGGAAGAGGATGGGGCCGGCCTTCCTGCCAAGGCCCTCCCACGCCGGTCCGACCACCGCGTCCGCCGCGTAGGCCGGATCGAGGAAGTGCGGATTCGGGGAGCGGACGCCGTACGCCTCGGGGTCCGTCGGGGAGGTGACGAGTCGATGCGCCTTCACGAGGAAGCGGAAGGCACGGGGGACGGCGTCGGCGTACGCGCGGAAGTCATCCGCCTCGATCGGGCGGTAGTACGTCCGATCCAGGCCGACGGTGCCCAGGAGCGGGTGGCGTGCATACGCCTCGAGGCCGTGCCGTGCGAGTCGCGCCTGTGAGGCGTGGCTTCCGTACACGATCCCTTCCCACCCTGGGAAGCTCCACGAGGACGTTCCCATACGCACCGTGTTCGGCAGCCGCGAAGCGAGTCGGCGCGCCTCCGCGGAGGGCCGGATCGAGGCGACCGTGGGGGGCGCGTCGACTGTCGGTTCGTCGGGGAAGAGGCCGAGTTGAAGCTCCATCACACAGGGCTAGCGAAAGCGTGGCATTCGATCAAGCCGGCCGGCGACAGATCCCGCGAGATTGAGCACGGTGGCGAGCCTGCTCGGCTTCATCGCTCTCGTCGCCTGTTACGTCCTGGCGAGGCGTGCTCGACCACGCTCGATCCGTTGCCATCGTTGCGCTTGGAGTAGCGCCCACACGGGTCGGGTGCAGATTTGTCGAACCCGATCCCCGTGAGGAGTAGACCATGGAGGTGCAGATCTTCGGCGTGAAGAAGCACGCTGACGTCCGCAAAGCAGAGCGCTTCTTCAAAGAGCGTCGTATCAAGACTCACTTCATGGACTTCAAGCAGCGGAGTCCGTCGAAGGGAGAGCTTCGACGCTTCTTCCAGAAGTTCGGCGAGGAGCGCGTCATCGACCGCGAGTCGAAGCGCTTCATCGAACTCGGGCTCCAGACAGCGTACTACGGCGACGACCGGTGGCTCGATATCGCGTGCGACGAGCCGCTGATCCTGCGACAACCACTCGTGCGTTACGGGAAAGAACTCACGGTCGGCCACGCCGAGAGTGATTGGAAGGAGTGGCTCGCGGGGTAGGCTTCAGAGCGCCCGGAGCCGCAGACTCCGCCTCTTGCGCGAGGCGGGAGTGCGTCGGTTTCGGACTCGCCGAGCCTTTCGACGTCACCGTCACGGCGGTGACGCAGTATCTGGAGGGAGGGGAGCCCCCCTTTCGTCATGAGATCGGGCGTGTCTTCGGCATGAGCTTCACCGACCAGAGGCCGGAGTTCGTGTCGCTGAAGAAGACGTGTCCTTTATACGGCTGCGCGCCCCAGACCATCGTGGCGTTCGGCGTGTACCCGGCGGGGGATGCCGACTTGAAGACGGCGATCTCGCGTCCCTGGGTGTAGAGGTTGCCCATGAGCTCCCCGCTCACATCGACGACCCGCAGGCCACCCTCGTAGTACGCCTGGTAGAGCTTGTCGTCTTCGATCCACATGTTGTGTGTCCCGAATTCCGGCACCTCGTAGCGAGCGACCATGGCCGGGTTCTCGGGATCGGTGAAGTCGACGATCTGGATGTATCCTCGCGTCACCAGCGGGATACCACCCGTTCCGGTCTGGGGGTCGTACTGGCTCGAGTATGATCCCATCTCGCTAGGGTACCCTGCCCACGCGAGCCCACGGCGGTTCATGATCTCGTCGCCCAGGAAGAGGTACGTCTTCCCGGTCGACTCCTGGTAGTAGGGGAACGCAGCATGGGTCTGGCCGGACGGCGTCGGATAGTTGGTCACGAAGACCGGATTCTCGACCGAGCCGCCCCATCCTCCGTTTCCGACGTCTACGACCACGACCCCGGTGCCCCACTCGGAGGAGTACGCGAGCCCGTCATTCACCCACACGTCGTGGATGCGGCTGTTGGGATGGTTGTACTCCGACACGAACTGCGGAGCGTAGATGTCACTCATGTCGATGATGACGTACTTGTCGCCGTCGGAGAGGGCGTACAGGTAATCGTCTGCGGCGAACATGTTGTGGACGCCGCCCGTGATCCCGTCCTCGTAGATCGATGCGACCTTCGGCGCACTCGGGATCGACATATCGACGATCACCAGTCCGTTGCGGCGATTCGTCGCGCCCTCGCGAGACAGGACTGCGTACCGTCCGTCGGGCGAAGCCTTCACGTCGTTGACCGTGCGCGCGTCCACCTGGATCGAATCGATCTTGGTGATCGCTGCGGGATTGGTGACGTCGTAGAAGAAGGCGAAGCCGCCGGAGACCTTCGAACCGGTGACGACGTAATCCCGTCCGTCCATGCCCTGAAGCGCCCACAGATCGGTCGTGCGGTACCAGTCTTCGAGACCGTGCCCGACGATCTCCAGCTCCTGCACTACGTCGCGAGGGACGGCTCGAAAGGAGTGCCGCGCCGATGCCGGGCCGACCGAAGCCGTAATCGTGTGGACGCCCGGTACGTCTGCCACGTACGCGCCGTCCTCGTTGATCTGACCGGTGGCGGGTACGCCCAGCATTCCCTCGGTCGCCGTGTAGGAGTGCGACCAGTTCACGGGTATGTCGTCACGGATCGCGCCGCTCGCGTCGCGAACCAGGGCCTCGAGACGAATCACGTCGCCGGTGCGCGCTTCTTCCGGGCCGCCTTCGAGCGTCAGTGTGACCTCGGGGAAGGCGGATACGCGGTGCTCGATGGAGGCCTCGCTTCCTTCGAACGACGCGGTGATGGAGGCTGAGCCCGGAGCATGCCCCGTCACATTCCCGAACGCATCGACGGACGCGACCGAGGGTGCAGACGAAGCCCAACTCAACGCCGGGTCGGGTCTGCGAGAACCGTCCGCGTGCACTGCCGTAGCGGCGTGACCCAGAGTGGAGCCGACGAAGAGCCCTCCCGCTTGTGGCGTCACGGTCACACCAGCAACAGCGGGCCAGGATACGGTGACCGGGACCCGTACCGTGAGCGGCTGAGCGGATGATCCAGCAGCCACCACTAGCGTTGCCACGATCTCGTATTCACCCTGAGTCAGTCCTTCGACACGCCCGTCCCTGATGGTCAGTGCATTCCGAGGCCCGGTCACGCGCATGGGTGCGTCCACGGTCTCGCCCGCGGCGTCGACTGCACGCACGCTGAAGGACGTGCTCCCGCCGACCGCCACCGAGAGTCGCTCCGCGCTGGGAACGAGACGGCTCACCCGATCCGCGGCACTTTGGGCGCTCACCGTTCCGCTGAGGAGTGGGGTGAGGAAGAGAAACGTCGAGGTCGCCAGGATCGAGGCGAGCGGACGTGAAAGTGCCAGGCCGAACGGGCCGAGGAGGGTCCTGCGATTCATGATGCTCCCGGAGCTACGATTTAGTTGCCCGCAAAGGGGTCGATGGCCGCCACCTCGGCGACGATCGCAATCTGGCTTCCGTCCGGGCTGACGGCGAGACGTGACATCGTGATCCCGTATTCGGTGAAGTCGGCGACCGGCTCCCACGTCACGTCGGGCGTGGGGATCGTTCGACCGTCCGCAGGCCGGGCGGCGTAGAGCACCCCTCCACTCGCCTGAAGCAGCGTGCGGTTCGGGCCCCACGCGTGGTCCTGGCTCCCCTCGAGTCCGTCGATGATCGGCTCGGCGGCCCCGCCGTCGCCGGGTAGTCGCATGATCGTCGACGTACCGTCCTCGTGCTGCTGTGGGAAGCTGATGTCGGACGAGTTCGGAATGCGCTGAATCGAGCGTCCGATGTTGCTGGCCAGTATCTCCGCGCGTCCGGTGCGAACGTCACCCCGCTGGAGGGTCGCCGGCGACCCGAGCACGAACATGACGACGGTGTAGTCGTCGACCCACGCGTGGTATCCCACGGGCGCGACATCCTCTAGCACAACGCTCGCGCCTGCCCCGTCGTGGTCAAAGCGCCAGAGGCGCTGGGTCGAGTCGGCCTCGACTCGTATCGTCGAGATCCCACTGCCGTCGAGAAGAGGCGTGGCGGAGTACTCACTCTCCGGCGCGCTCTGGGTAACACGCGTCACCCTCGAGGTAGCGAAGTCGTACCGCCAGATGTCCGACTGACCGCTCTGCGGGTCGTTGGCCGTGTACCAGAGACCGGAGCCATCCGGGACGAAGTGCGGTTGATTGTCGTAGTCGGGGCGCTGGGTGAGGTTCACCGGTGCCCCGACCGACGGTGTGCCCGAGGCGTCCCACGTGACGTCCGCGATGAGGATATCGGCGTCGCGTGGGAGAACGAAGGCGGGGGCGGCAGTCTCGCCGGCAACGCCTTCGGTCGCCTCGTCAGCGGAGCCACAGGCTGTCGCTGTGAGACAGAGTGCTGCGACGACGAGTGGACGTGCGAGGTGACTGAGCGGGGCCACGACGGGCTCCTACGACTGAAGAGACGCGATAAGCGACGCGCAGCTGCCGGGTGCACCGCCGCTGCCGAGAACCAGGCTCAGGAAGCGCGGAAGGAATCCATCCAGCTCCTGTCCACCGGAACCGAGTACACCGCTCTCAGCGAGGTCGAAAAGCTCTGCCTCACCGGGGACGCGGACGATCGTTCGCTCCGCACGCCGGCGCCAGTCTTCGTACGTCTCGTCCGGGCCGAACACCATCTTATGCAGGTTGATGCATGGGCCGAGCATGTTGAACGTGGCGAAGTACTCCCAGCGAAGACCACGGAGGGCGTCCTCGTTCTCCACCAGGTCCGGGACGCCCTGGAGGAGCGCACGTGCATCTTCCGGAATCAGACCGGCGCGTGCCTTACCCGCCGCGGCGAGAGCACCTTCGCGTGCCCAGGCGAGGGACTCCGCCTGATCTGCACGACTCGTGCGCTCATACAGAGCTTCGAGGGCGTCGGCTCCGACTCGTGTGAGCTCGACACCGATGAGGTTGTCGAGAAGAGTCGGTCCCTGATCGATGAGAAGGAACCCGGTCGATACCAGATCTTGGAGAGTCGCCTCCGCCTGCTCCGGTGTGCCGTCTTCGAGCTCTACCGAAGCGCGAGCTACCTGCGCAAGAGCTGCCGTTCGGAACGCCTGGAAGCGAGGCCACGGGAGTTCCTGGAAGGTCAGTGAGTCGGGGAAGGGGATCACCCACCGCCCACTCACTACATCCGCGAGCTCTGCACGAGCGAGAAGCCCGAAGTGCCCGTTGGCCGGATGGGTAGCAGCCTGTCGGAGCGCGGCCTGCTCCGCCTCCGAGTAGTCCGAGAAGGGCTGGCCCATGAGGTCCCGGGCCACGGACTCGGAGAAGGGGTCCGGAAACCCCGTATCCGGGAACCAACCTGTCTCGTAGGTCGTGGAGGGCGCTCGCTCCATCGGCTCGGGCTCGCCGTCGAAGCCGACGAAGGCCAGGTCCTGCAGTGCCTCTCCAGCCGCCTGGGGGGTGATCGTCGCGTCCTTCTCCACCGCATAACGCCGCAGTACCTCGGCGCCACCCGCCATCTCCTGCACCGCCAGGAACGTCGGGACCGCGATCTCCGCCAGGATAGGACCGATCGCGGTCGTGACGGCGATTGTCGCGGTCGGGCCGAAGCCCAGCAGGAAGATGATGACTACCGCGGTGCCGACCGCACGAATCCGCGCAGTCTCGCCTCGGGTCCCGGCGCCGAGGGCAATGGCTTCACCACCTTCATCGAGCCGGGCGTTCCATGCCTCCGACTCGGTGTGAATCCGGTTCTCCCCCTCCTGTGCGTTCCACTCGGTCTGGAGGCCGCGGACCGTCGTGTTCTGGGTCACGATGAAGAAGGTTCCGGCGGCGGTCATGAGAGCCGTCGGTCCGACGGTTACGAGCCAGATGCCGGATGGCGTCACGAAGCCGCGGGCGGCCAGCAGGATCGCGAGCCCGAATCCGAAGAGGAGCCAGAGTGCGCCGCCCACCAGCAAGACCCCACCGCGCAGGCGTGCGCGGACGACCGAAATCTGGTGCGCCTCATCGAGAGCGGAGAAATGCCGCTTGCCCTGAATCAGGAATCCGGTGTCACGCCCGGAGTCGCACGCGACTTCGAGGATCGTGTTTAGGCCGTAGCCGAGCTCGGACCCCCTCGCTGCCAGCCGGATGACGCCCGAGATCTGCCAGAAGGCAAAGACGACGAGTACCGCGCCGATCGACGCGATTCCCAACCCCATTTCCCAATTGTCTTCGAAGGGGCCCAGGGAATAGAACGGCTGTTCGACGGCGAGCGCCCACAGCAGCGGAAGGACGAGGATCAGGCTTCCGGTCCAGCTTAGTCCGATGGCACGCCAAAGACCGCCCTGGAGCCGTTCGACGCCCGGAGGCGGCCACGACAGCGGGGGGGCGGCGGTCGTTGGACGTGGAGCCTGGTCTGCGCTCATCAGATTCCCGGTCGGGTGTTCAGGAGTCTCGTCGGCAAGATAGCACACTAGCGTTGCGTTGCGCGGCCTTTTTGTGCGCAGCGCTCGCGAGGCAACGCTCCGGTTCGCCTGGAGCATCGAAGGAGGACGTGGGCCGACGCCAGGGGGAAGCCGTGCAGGAAGCCGCAGCGCTGACAGGACTTCAGCTCGCGGTACTCGACGTGATCTGGGAGCACGGTGAGGCGAGTACACACGACGTGTGGAGCCATGTCTGCGACCGACGCCCGCTCGCCCTCACGACGGTAGCGACGATCTTGTCGCGCCTGGAGCGGAAGAAGGTCCTCCTCCACCGTCGGGAAGGACGACACTACGTATACCGGGCCACCATGAGCCGTGACGACGTGCGACGCTCCAAGATCCGTGAGCTCACGGACACGCTCTTCGATGGCGACCCGGTGGACCTGCTCGGTCATCTCCTGGCTGCGAACGGGATCGACGACGAGCGCAAGCGTCGGATCCGTGCACTTCTCGACGGGAGAGGATCGAAGTAGTTCTCCGGCCGGACCCACGCGCGCGGCGCTCGTGGGGTATATCTTTTCCCGGCCGCCGTCGGAGTGTGGTGACGGCGCGAAATCCGTTCCAGGAGTTCACCTGACCCCGTCCTCCCGTCCACGTCTGGCGACGGTGACGATTCCCGCGCCAGACCTGCGTCCGGACACCTTCCTCCGTCACGCTCAGGGCGAGGCGCGCGGCTTCTGGGCGCGCGCCGATCGCTGGGTCGCGCATCGTGGGATCGCGGCGGAGCTGCGCGGTTCGGCCGAGGCGGGAGTCGATCGCTACGACGCGGTCGCTGCTGGCGCCCGGGCGCTCGCCCTCGAACCGATGATTGCTCCGGGCTCTGCCCGCGCGCCGCGCGTTCGTTTCTATGGAGGCATGTCGTTCCGGCCGGATCATGAAGCGGTCGGCGTCTGGTCGGAGTTTCCGTCATGGCTCTTCCATGTTCCGGCGTTCGAACTCGAGGGTGACGCCTCCGGAGACGCATGGCTTCAGGCTCGCATGCTGGTGACCGCGGATGCGGACGAGGGCGTGTTCGGTCGCCTTCGGAGGATGGCCGAAGAGCTGCGGGCTGAACTCTCGACCCACGTGGAGTATCAGCGGGGAGCGACGACCATCGACGCCCGCGCCGTTGCGACCGCACGGGTGAGTTGGGAGGCAGCAGTCGACACGTCGCTCGGTGCGATTCGCAACGGAACGATCTCCAAGGCGGTACTCGCCCGTACCCTCGATGTCGATCTCGATGGCACACTCGATGCGATCGACGTTGTCGAGAGTCTGTGGGAGGTCAATCGCGGGAGTCATGTCTTCCTCTTCGAGCCTACGCCCGGGTCGGCGATCCTCGGGGCGGCCCCTGAGACCGTAGCGACGCTGCGTGACGGGGTATTCCATGCGACCGCTGTGGCGGGATCGATTCGCCGGGGGGATTCGCCGCGGGAGCAGGCCGAGCTGGCCGCCCGTTTGCTTGCGAGTGACAAGGACCGGGCCGAACAGCGTATCGCGCTCGACGACATGCTCGCCCGCCTGGAGACCGTGGCGCATCGCATTCGGACCGATCCTCAGCCCCACGTGCTGACACTGGCCCGCATCCAACACCTCGAGACGGAGATCCGGGCCAGCGTTCCCGCCGAGGTCGGTATCCTCGACCTGCTCCGTCTACTCCACCCCACCCCAGCCGTGTGTGGGCTGCCGCGAGATGCGGCGATGGCCTTCCTCTCGGAGGAGGAGCCCTTCGAGCGGGGATGGTATGCCGGTCCGGTGGGTTGGTTCGATGCGGATGGGAACGGGGTGTTCGCGCCGGCTCTCAGAACCGGTGTGTCCACGGGTTCGGGTTGGCGCCTGTTCGCGGGCGCCGGCATCGTCGAAGGCTCGATCCCCGCGATGGAGTGGGAAGAGACCGGCATCAAGTTCGAGCCGATGCTCGAGGCGCTTCGCGGGAGTGGGGCCCGATTCCGCACGGAGTCGCGCGCCGCTGCCGATTCGGTGGAAGACGTATGAACGGGTCCCCGGCAAACACCCTCTGGGCGCGCAGCCTGGTCGATGAACTCGCGAGAGCGGGTGTGCGGGAAGTGGTGGTCGCACCGGGCTCCCGCTCAACGCCGCTCGTGATGGCGTGTGCCGCTGACGATCGACTGAGGGTACGTGTCCATCTGGATGAACGCTCGGCGGCGTTCTTCGCCCTCGGCGTCGGGAAAGCTACCCGTCGACCCGCGGCGGTCATAACGACGTCGGGTACCGCAGTCGCCAATGTGCTTCCCGCCGTCGTCGAGGCGTCGCAGTCGGGCGTTCCTTTGCTCGTTCTGACCGCGGACCGTCCCCCGCGGCTGCGGGGTGCAGACGCGAATCAGGCCATCGACCAGGTCGGTATCTTCGGCGGTTTCCCGCGCGAGAGCTTCGCCCTCGGGCTGCCGGAGCTGTCAGGACCACCCCTCCGCCATCTGCGGACGGTCGCGGCCCGTGCCGTCGCAGCTGCCGTGGCTCCCGATCCGGGCCCGGTGCATGTGAATCTCCCGTTCGAGAAGCCACTCGAGCCGGCCGAGGTGCCGGACGACTTTCTTCTGGACAACCCGCTCGCTGCACGGGGCCGACCGGATGGAGCGCCGTTTGTCGTCGTCGGCTCTTCGCGACCGACAGTTTCTGAGGCCCAGCTCGATGAGCTGGCGCTTCAGCTCCAGCCTGAGCGGGGGGCCGTTCGGGGCGTGCTCGTGGCAGGCCCGACTGAAGAAGCCTCCCGGCTGGGGAGGGCGGTTGTCGAGCTTGCGGCCGCCCTCGGCTGGCCGATTCTGGCTGATCCGCTGTCGGGGGCTCGGTATGGTCCGTCCGCCGGTGCCCATCTAGTGGCAGGCTATGACCTCTTCCTGCGAGACGAGACGGTCCGGGAACGGCTCGCGCCGGACTTCATCCTTCGTGTCGGAGCATCCCCAACTTCTTCGGCGCTGCAGGGCTGGCTTCAGCACCATGACGGCGTGCGCCACATCGTGTTGGATGACACACAGCGGTGGAAGGACCACGGTGCGACGGCCACCCACTACCTCCGGGTCGATCCGGCCGATGCTCTCGCGGGGCTCGCGAGTCGTATCGCCTCGCACTCCGAAGATGAGGCATGGTCGGCGCTCTGGAGATCCGCGGACGACGCGACCCGCGGCGTTCTGGCTGGCCTCGCGCCAGCCGCAGCCGAGGAGCAGCACGAGGGACGAATCCTGGCGGCACTGGCCGAGACTCTACCCGCGGAGGCTGGTCTCGTCGTATCGAGCTCCATGCCGATTCGCGACCTCGACGGGTATGGCCTGCCTCGAGAAGGAGAACTTCACGTCTTCGCGAACCGCGGCGCGAGCGGCATCGACGGCGTGGTGTCCACGGCCTTCGGTGTAGCGTCGCAGCGGCACGAACCGACGGCCTGTGTGATCGGCGACGTCGCGTTTTTCCACGATCAGAACGGCCTCCTGTGGAGCCGCGAGACCGACGCAGCGGTCGTGTTCATTCTCATCGACAATGACGGCGGTGGGATCTTCCATATGCTGCCGATCGCCGACCACGACCCACACTTCACGCAGTACTTCGCGACCCCGCACGGCATCGACCCGAGACATGCTGCCGAAGCTCATGGCCTCGACTTCATCGAAGCGACGGAAGAGACCTTCCGCACGGTGGTCGACGAAGCTCTGACTACCGGACGCACCACGGTTGTCCGCGTCCGAACCGACAGGTCCGCAAACCACAGGCTGCACGTCGAAACCCGAGCGGACGTGGTACGGAGCGTGATCGAGGCGCTGGCGTAAACGGCGCCGACGGACCCACCGAGTTCTTACCATCACCCACCCATCGAGAGACATGAGCAAGTCGGACGGGAAGCAGGTTGGAGCGCATAGAGCGATGCACGCCGATGGCCTGCATCGAGGGGCGTCCGCCGAGCTCGCCTCAGTACACCTGGCTTCCCGTGTGAGGTTGCCGCGCGCGCGACGATGGAGGGGTGCCCCCGGGGCGACGCTGGCCGCACTTCTGGTGGGGGTCGTCGTCTCTTCGTGCGGACCGAACAAGGCTCTGTACGAGCCGACGTTCGAGGTCTTCGAATTCCAGGCGCCGGACTCCTTCCTCGTGGATGTCGAAACCAGCGAGGGGACGTTCTCCGTGAAGTTGAGGCGTCACTGGTCACCCAAGGGCGTCGATCGGGCATGGCACCTTCTCGACAACAACTTCTACGCGGGTGCCCGGATCTACAGGGTGGTCGACGGCTTCGTGGCTCAGTGGGGACTCTCCGGCGAACCATTGCTCGATTCGATCTGGCGGGAGTATGGGCTTCCCGACGAGCCCACGGTCGGTAGCAACGTCCGTGGGACGATCAGCTTCGCTCGTGGCGGCCCGGAGACCCGGTCGTTCCAGCTTTTCGTGAACCTCGCGGACAACCGCCGACTCGATGCGGCTCAGGCTGGCGGAGTGCAGGGGTACCCGCCGATCGGTGAGATTCAGGAAGGGCTCGAGGTGATTGATGGCTTCTACGCGGCGTACGCAGACCGGACGCCGGATCAGGACTCCATCCGAGAGCTCGGCAATGACTACCTGCGCCGGGAGTACGCTCAGCTCGACTCGATCATCAGCACGAGAGTGACCGGCTTCTGGCGATGAATGTTTCGTCGGAATCCAGAGAGATCTCCGCTCCGAGGGCGTGGGTCATGGCGGCCCGCCCGAAGACGCTCACGGCCGCCATCGCTCCGGTACTCGTCGGGACCGGCCTCGCATCGTTCCATGGTGTGTTCACATGGATGCCGGCTGTGGCGGCCATGCTCGGTGCCATCCTCATCCAGATCGGCACGAACCTCGCGAACGACTATTACGACTTCGTCCGTGGCGGGGACACGGAGGAGCGGGTTGGCCCGGTGCGCGTGACGCAGGCCGGTATCCTTCCACCCCAGACCGTTCGCACGGGTATGATCGTGGTGTTGGCCACGGCCATGCTCGTGGGCGTCTATCTCGTGGCCGTCGCGGGGTGGCCGATCGTCTTCATCGGATTGGCCTCGGTGGCGTGCGCGGTCCTGTACACGGGCGGCCCGTTCCCACTCGCGTACCATGGACTCGGCGACCTCTTCGTCTTCGTCTTTTTCGGGTTGGTCGCCGTCGGTGGCACCTATTACGTGCAGGGCCTCGCCTGGCCTCCGGACGCGCTCTTGGCGGGCGCCGGCCTCGGCGCTCTCAGTATGGCGATCCTTGTGGTGAATAACCTGCGCGACATCGAGACGGACACGAAGGCGAGCAAACGCACGCTGGCTGTTCGGCTCGGCCCGGGCGGCACCCGGATCGAGTTCATGCTCACGTTGGTCGTAGCGTTCCTGGTCCCCATCATCGGAGTCCTTCGATTCGATTGGCCGGCTGCGACGCTCGCCGCTCTGTTGTTTGTCCCGCTCGCGATCGCGCCGACGAAGGCCGTTTTTGGATATCAAGATCCCCGGGAGCTACTGCCCGCGCTGGGCGCGACGGCCCGAGTCGTCGTGGTATACGGCATCCTGCTCTCTCTGGGGCCCGCACTGGGGTGAGCGTGATCGACGTGCTCGCGGAGTCGGCCGGTGCCCCGGATGCGCTCGCGCTCGTCGGAGCTGAGGAATCGTGGACCTATCGAGAGCTGTCGGACCTCGTGGACCAACGGGTCTCTGGGATACGAGCGACGGGAGCCGTTTCTGGACGAGGCGGGGGAGCGGTTGCCGTCGTGGTCCGGCCCGGTGTCGAGGCGATCGTCGAGCTGCTCGCGACCTGGCGCGCGGGGACTGTCCCGGCACCGCTGAACGATCGACTCACGGTCGGTGAGCGCGAGACGGCTTCG